>CAKRYM010000007.1 GCA_934427095.1 uncultured Bacillota bacterium
GATTATCCTTAGGATGGAAGAGGCCGTCCCCAGTGCCAGTGGCAATGCCCTTGCTTTCCGCCCAGAGAATGGCGTTGGCATAATAATCCCCGGCATAGACATCGCTAAAGCTGCTGCTGCCCGTGACCAAGGGACTACCTGTGGCCCGGTAAAGCATGAGGATGAAATCCCCGCGCTTCATTTGTCCCTGGGGCTGATATTCCGTATTTGTCACGCCGCTCACAATACCGGCCTGGAACAGGGTGCGTACATAAGGTTCACACCAGTGCCCCCGGATATCCTCCAGCTCCGCCGGGATAGTGACCGTAATTTCCTTTTGGGTAGCGCCGCAGCTGACCACGATTTTTCCTTCCACATTGGTTTTACTGCCAGCAGTAAAATAGCCGTTTTCATCAATGGTGCCGATATTGCCCACCAAATTCCAGCCCACACCGGTATTGGTGATGACGCTACGGCTTAAATAGGTGGCTTCCACGCTGAGCTGTGCGGTTTCTCCGCTGAAGAGCCGGAGCGTGCTGGTTTCCACCCCGTCTACGCTGACCCGCAAATCATCCACCTGATCCACCACATAAACATGGCCTTGGCCAGAAGCGCCATCCCCAGACAGGGAAATGGTCACCTGGCCGCTGCCAGAAGCCGTATACACATTGCCGTTCATAGAACCTGCGCTGGCAGAAAAGCTGACCGTATCCGTTAGTGTTGCCGGCGCCCAGCCTGCGTCCATGGCTGCAGCGGAAAGGGTCGTGGAGGCGCCACGCAGGATAAAGGTGCCTTCTTCATTCAGGAAAAGGCTCTCCGCCTCTCCGTCTCGCCGGTTATCCGTCACCAGCAGCAAGTAGGTGGCGCAACGCCGCTGGCTACCGTCAGAGGGCCGGTTCACAGAAGTAAGGGAACTTTCCCCGGGCTGACGTAAGCCCAGCACCGAGGAGCCGCCCCCGTCCAAATTGATCACTTGTTCGCAGCCTGCGGCCATCATTTCTTCTGCCAATTGGGTTAAGGTCAGGCCATTGGCATAGCTGCTGCGGCGGCCGTCCGCCACATAGAGATAGAGGCTGCCGTCAGAACGAATGCCCAAGGCAGAACGGGGGTTCGCCCCGCTGATGCTGCTATCCCACTGGCTGGAATCCGTCATGGTCCAATCTTCTACCAGGATATCCCCGCCGCCGCTGGCCCATTGGGCTTCGGCTAAGGCCTCATCCGATGCCGTGGTGGTCAAGGTCACCTTATCCCCGAGGGAAAAGGCATTGTATACGCTGTCCAGTTTGGACGCATTGCCCGCGCTCAGCACCAGATACCCCTCTCTTAAGGGTACAGCGTCGCTGGAGGTGAGTTTGTCCACCACTTCCAAGGTCATGCTGCCTTCTGGGGTTAATTCTCCTTTTTGGATTTCAAACACCACAAACCAGCCGGGCGTGGAGGTACGGGTGGACACCGTGGAAAAGGCGTCGCTGAACAGATAGAGGCCATTGCTGTCATTCCTGGTTTTGTTCAGGTGTTGGACGGTAAAGACCTCGTCCTCCCCTTTGATTTCCAGTTCAATGGTGATATTGGCCTTTTTCAGCAGGGAAGCGCGGCCTTTTTCATCGATAAGGATAGCGTTTCTCCCTTCGCTGCTGGATTTATAGATGCCGTCTTCAATCACTAAGCCCACAGGCACATGATTGGAAACGATAAAGAAATCTGTGTTAATGGCAGCCACCACCTGATAGCCCTGTCTTTCCGCATATTCTGCCACAGCTGTTGCGGTCATGCCGCCGTAAATGGTGTCGCAGGCAAGAACAATGGGGTAAACGTCTCCCCCTGGTTCCAGCTCCAGGTAATACCCCTCCTGCCGGCCCTTGTCCGTGTAGGAAATCACATTCCCTAAGGTGAGGTTGTCCATCAACTGCACCTCGTTTTCATACTGATGGGTCCCAGCGCCTAGCCCTTGGGCAGAAACCGGGGAGAGCAGTAGGGTTAACACCAGTAGCAAAGCCGCTAATCCTTGCCAAAGTGTCCGTTTGTTCTGTTTCATGTAACCGTCCTTTCTTTTTTCCCCAATAGGCATTTTTCTCACAATAGTTACACTATACCATAATTACACTATACCATATTTCCCCGTTTGAGGCAAATCCATGTGTGCCAGGAATTTTGTTTTTTTCGCAAAAAAAGACAGCAGCACAAAGGCTGCTGTCCTAGGCAAGATACGGAATTATTCTTGTTCTTCCTTGGCCAATTCTTCTTCTGACAGGCGGCGGATAATGGCTGCGGAAATCCGGTGATATTCAATGGCAGCCACTTTAATTTCTAAGCCTTCGTAGTGGAAGCTGTCCCCAACCTGGGGGATTTGCCCCAATTGTTCCATGATCCAGCCGCTTAGGGAGACCATTTCCGACTCTACTTTGATCTGGAAATACTGACAGAAGTCATCCAAATCCATGGAGCCGTCCACCCGGTAAGAGTTCTGGTCTAATTTTTCGAAATTCTCCGTGACCTCGTCATGCTCGTCCCAAATTTCGCCCACCAGCTCTTCCAAAATGTCCTCCATAGTCACAATGCCATAGGTGCCGCCGTATTCGTCCAAGACCACGGCTACATGGGATTTGCTGGTTTGCAATTGTCTAAGCAGGGTGCTGATTTTCTCATTTTTCAGGACAAAGATCACCGGGGAAAGGAGCTCGGACAGGGGTTTATCCGTGATGCCGTTGCCCACATAGAAATCCTTCTGGTGGACGACGCCGATGATATTGTCAATGCTTTCTTCATAAACCAAAATTCGAGAGAAGCGCGTCTCGGCAAAAAGGGCCGCCACTTCTTCCTTGCTGGCTTCTGCGGAAACCGCTTCCAAATCCACCCGGTGGGTTAAAATATCCTCTGCTTCCTGTTCCGTAAATTCAATGGCATTACGGAGCAGCTCCCCTTCGTTTTTATCAATGCTGCCGTCCTGCTGCACCTCGTCCACCAGCATGAGCAGCTCTTCTTGGGACATTTTGGTGTCAGGCTCTAAGTGGAACAATTTGGCTAAGGCCTTTTTCCAGAGGGAGAAAAGCAGATTAATGGGGGTGAGAATCCAAATCAACAGGCGGATAAAGGGGGCGGAGAACATGGCGAATTTCTCCGGGCAATCTTTCGCAATGCTTTTGGGGGAAATTTCCCCGAAAATCAGTACGGCAATGGTCACCACAACCGTAGATATGGTGGCGCCCTTGTCCCCATAAATATGCACGAACAGCACCGTAGCCAAGGAGGCGGTGGCGATGTTCACAATATTGTTGCCGATCAAAATGGTGGAAATCAGTTTGTCATAATCATCCGCCAGTTTACAGGCCAATACCGCTTTTTTCTCCCCTTTTTCCGCCATGGTTTTCAGGCGGGTTTTGTTCAGGGAAGAAAAAGCCGTCTCTGTGGCGGAAAAATACGCGGAAAACATGATCAAAATGATCATGGCCAAAATAAAGGTAGCGTAATTATCGTTCATAAGATACTCCTTTTGTATAACCCGCGCTAAAAAAACCGCCCAAAGACACAAAAAAGCACGCCTGCCCCAAATGTGGCAGCGCCTGCGCTTTGGTCAACAAAGAAATGATACAGTTACCGGTATTCGCATCAAGGTCCGGGTCAAGATCCGTGCCATCCATGCTAATGGATCAACCTCCTAATGGGCAAGTATTATCCTTATTATAGCGAAGGCCAGTGCGGAAGTCAAGGGGAGGTTAACGGGACGGCAATACCCGCGCCGCCCGGCGTTCTACATGGATTTGATGACGGGAAAGAAAGCTTTCCGCCAAACGGTTGAATTCCTCCGCCCGCTGAATATTGCAAACATGGCCGCAATCGGGGATGATTTCCAGGTGGGAATTTTTCCCCAGGTATTTGGTGGCGATTTGGGCGGGCTTCAAAAAGACCTGATCTTCGCTACCCATCACAATTAAGCTGGGCACCTTTTTTAAAAGGGAAAGGGTCTGCTTCAAGCGGTTAATTTCATGAATCAACAGGGAATACCAGCGCATAAATTCCCGCCGGCCTAATTTGCGGCATTCTCTTAACAGGAATTTCCGGGAACGGCTATGGGAATGCTTGGGCATCAAAATGGCGGACATCAGCCCCACCACCGCCATATAGGGGAAGCAGTATTTTAAGACATTCCCCAGGTAAAGGGCTAGTTTGGAAAACATGCCCATGCCGAACACCGCGCCGCAAAGGATCACGGCCTCCACGATATCAGGATGGGTCTGCAAAATCCCGGCCAGCACCAGGGTGCCCATGGATAAGGCCAGGAAATACGCGCGTTCTATGCCTAAGCGATGCAATTGCTTGACCACCAAATCCGCCACATCGGTGATTTCCGTTTGTCCCATTTCTTCTAAGGAGAACTGGGTTTCCCCATGGCCAGGCAGCTCCACAATGCAAATATTGTAGCGCTGGCTGAACACTTCTTTTTGCTTATTCCAGGTGGCGATGCTACCGCCGAAGCCGTGCAGCATGACCAACCAGGGATAATGGGGGTGGGTATGAATCAGCGTGGTGTGAAGGGACAAGAGGAATTTCTCCTTTCCAATGCATCCGTTGGGCCAGAAACAAAGCCAAGCCCATCAAATTGAGCAATATTCTTTAGTCTATTATATGGAATATGCATGATCTTGTAAAGGATTGCGTCAGAAGTGGGAAAAAAAGAAAGATTCTGAAAATTTGCTTTATTTTCCCCTTTTCTTGATGGCCAAAGGGAAACCGTCCAAAGCCGCTTCCTGTAGGACGTCCCCTTGATAAACCAGTTTTAGGGAAAAGAAGGGGTGGTTTTCTCTGAGCAGGCGGAGGAAAATTTTGTCCCCTTCCCAAAGGGAGAGGGAAAAGAGGTCTTTTTCCTTCACCCATTTAAGCTCCCCTTCCGTGCAGTCTTGCTGCTCACCTTGCCACTGGCTTACGGTAAAGAGATGCATATATTCCACGGGGCAGCAATCGGAAACAAAGGTGACAATGCCCCGGAAAGCCCACTTGGTCACCAGAAAGCCTGTTTCTTCCCTGACTTCCCGGCGCATACATTCCTCTGGGCTTTCTTTGGACAGGAATTTGCCGCCTACCCCGATCCATTTGCCCCAATTATCGTCCTTTGCCTTTTTGTTCCGGTTTAGCATGAGCCATTCATCCTGTTGCTGTAAATAACATAAGGTGGTGAGCTTTGCTTCCATGGGTTTGCCCCCTTTGTACAATTTCCTGCATGATAACATTATAACAAAGGGAAAAGCCAAAGCAAAGAGGGGGAATTGACTTCCCGCTGGGATAGGGGTATCATGAAACCAAAGGAAAACGAGGACACCCCCTGCTGAAGAAAGGAGGCTAAGCCATGGTGGATAGGGAGATTCGGCAAAACAATACCCGCTTATTGTATTTGCTCGCCCATTGGCTGAATAAGGCCCCCACCATTATCCAAGGCCAAGAGGTAGAGGAGCTGGCGAATAGCACCGGCCTATCCTTGGCGGAAGCCTATGGCCTGCTTTTGGCTGGGGTATATGATTTGGATATTTACGAAAACCCGGCGGATAAGGCTTTTTGGCAGGGCTGGCTCAAACCCATGCTGAAAGAAGAAGCTATCGCCACCTATACCACAGACCCTTATTATCGGCAGATCCGTTTCCCGGAACAAAAGCGGGGGGACTGGCTGTTCCGCTCACAGGAATTGCCGGCTTACCATCCCTTTGTCCGTCAGGATATGCAGGTGTTGCGGGATGGTAGGGTCTTGCCGCAAGTGGGCTTTTTCCCCGAGTCTTTCTCTTATCCTGCGGTGCTGGAACAAGGCCGGGAATGGATGACCCTGCTCCCCAATGAGACCATGAGCACTTTGCCTTATGTGGAAAAGGCCTTTGGCGCTGTGCTTACCTATGGCCTGGGTTTAGGCTATTTCCCCTTTATGACCTCCCTAAAGCCGGAGGTCACTTCCGTCACGGTGGTGGAACGCTCCAGCACGGTGATTTCCCTGTTCCAAGAATTTTTGTTGCCTCAGTTTCCCGCTAAGGAAAAGATCCGCCTGATTCAAGCAGACGCTTTGGCCTTTGGGGAACAGGAGGTTAAGCCCGGGAAATTCGACTATATTTTTGCGGATATTTGGCATGACGTGGGGGATGGTTTACCCTTATACGCGAAATTCAAGGCTTTGGAAAAGAAAGCGCCTGATAGCCAGTTTGCCTATTGGCTACAGCCTAGCATGGATTTGTATTTGGCAGATGAATATTGGCTTCCGGAAAACCAGGGGGAGAAGACATGAAAGGCTTAACCGTGGGGATATTGGCCCATGTAGACGCAGGCAAAACCACCCTGGTGGAAAGCTTGCTCTATGCCGCGGGCAAACTGGATAAGCCTGGCCGGGTGGATCATGGCAACGCTTTTTTGGATAGCCATGCCTTGGAAAAAGAAAGGGGCATCACCATTTTTAGCCAGGTGGCTACCTTGGATTTGCCAAGCGGGGGGAAGCTTACCCTCTTGGACACGCCGGGGCATGTGGATTTTGCCGCGGAAATGGAGCGTGCCCTGGATATTTTGGATTACGCTGTTTTGGTGATTAGCGGCAGCGAAGGGGTACAGGCCCATACGGAAACCCTGTGGCGTTTGCTGAACGCCTATCATTTACCGGTCTTTCTCTTTGTGACCAAAATGGACATGGCCCAAAGAAGCAAAGGACAGCTTTTGCAGGAGCTAAAGGAAAGGCTGGACATGGCCTGTGTGGACATGGGGGAAACAGAAGCCCTCATCCAGGAGGAAATGGCCCTTTTGGACGAAACCATGCTCAACCATTATGTGGAGACAGGGGAATTACCCTTGGCCTTGCAGCGGCAAATGATACGTACCCGCAAGGCCTTTCCTGTGTATTTTGGTTCTGGTTTGCAGCAAGAGGGAATAGGGGAATTCCTCAGCGGCTTGGAACGCTATACCATGGCCAGGGAATGGAGCCAAGGCTTTGGGGCTAAGGTGTATAAAATCAGCCGCACCCCCCAGGGGAATCGGCTAACCTATTTGAAGCTGACCGGCGGTAAGCTCCGGGTCAGAACCCCCTTGCGCTATCATCCCCCGGGGGAAGAAAGCCCCTGGTTAGAAGAACGAATCACGGAAATCCGCTTATACAGCGGAGAGAAATACCAGGTGACAGAGGAAGTGTCCGCTGGGGAGCTTTGCGCGGTGGTGGGCTTATCCAAGACCTATGTGGGCCAGGGCTTAGGGGTTGAGCCGGAAAGCCGCCCGCCCATGCTGACCCCGTTTTTGGTCTATGGCTTAAGCTTTCCTTTGGGAACGGATTTGCGTCAGGCTTATGGGGCCTTAAAGCAAGTAGAGGAAGAGGACCCAGCTTTGCATGTGTTTTGGCAGGAGAAAAGCCGCCAAATTCAAGTGCAGCTTATGGGGGAGGTACAAATGGAAATCCTCCGTTCCCTTCTTTGGGAACGGTTTCAATTGGCAGTGGAGCCGGATCAGGGCCATATTCTATATGGAGAAACCATTGCCCAAGAAGTAGAAGGGGTGGGGCATTTTGAGCCCTTGCGCCATTATGCGGAAGTGCATTTGCTCCTGACTCCCTTGCCCAGAGGCAGCGGACTGCAATTCGCCTCTGTTTGTAGCGAGGATGTGTTGGAGGGCCATTGGCAGCGGTTGATTCTCAGCCATTTGCAGGAAAAGCCCTTGCTGGGCGTATTGGCCAATTCCCCTCTGATGGATATGAAAATCACCCTGCTTACCGGTAGGGCTCATTTGAAGCATACGGAAGGGGGCGATTTCCGCCAGGCCACTTTCCGGGCTTTACGCCAAGGGCTAATGCAGGCGGAAAGTATTTTGCTGGAGCCTTGGTACGCCTTTCGCTTAGGGGTAAGCGGGGAGCATATCGGCCGGGCCATTAGCGATATCCGCGCCATGAGCGGGGAATTCGTTGGCCCTGAGGAAGAAGGGGGCTTGCTGGTTTTGCGCGGCCGGGCCCCTGCCAGGGAAATGCAGCATTATGCCCAGCAGGTGACGGCGTATACCCATGGCCAAGGGCAATTTTCCTATTGTTTGGACGGCTATGCCCCTTGTCATCACAGCGCTGCTGTGCAAAAGGAAATCGCCTATGACCCCTTGCAGGATAGGGAAAACCCGGCGGATTCCGTGTTCTGCGCCCATGGATCTGGGGTCATTATCCCTTGGGACCAGGTGAGGGAGCATATGCATGTGGATAGCGGCTGGCGGCCTCCGGAGGAAAAGACGGCACCTTTGCCTAAACTTCGCCCCAGAGTACAGGAAAAGAACCTGGACCTGGAGGAAAAAGAGCTGGAACAGATTATGCTCAGGGAATTCGGCCCCATTAAGCGGCCCTTGTACGGGGAAGTGAAACAGAAAGAAGAGGAAGCACAATTCACCTATGCCCCGAAAAAAGATGTTTTGCTCATTGACGGCTATAATGTGATTTACGCTTGGCCAACGTTAAAGGAAATGGCCCAGACGGATTTGGACGGGGCCAGGAAAAAACTCATGGATCGCTTAGACAATTATCAAGCCTATACCCAAAGCCATATGGTACTGGTGTTCGATGCGTATCATGTGCCGGGGAATCAGCAAACCACCTTTTCCCACCATGGGGTACAGGTGGTCTTTACCAAGGAAAGGGAAACCGCCGACGCCTTAATCGAACGGCTGTTGCAGGACATTGGCCAAAATTACGGGGTCAGGGTGGTGACCTCCGACGGCTTGATTCAGCTGGCTGCGGTGCGCAAAGGCGTGCTGCGCGTATCTGCCCGGGAATTTGAACAGGAGGTTTGCCGGGTGGAGGAGGAGATTCGCCGCAATTTGCCTTAAATAAGGCCGGGCGGGAAAAGCAGAGAAGAAAGGGAGAATGTCATGAAAAAATGCCGCATTACCGTGATGCGTAAGGCCAGCTATCCGGATTTGATCGCCAAATACGAAAACCCCATCTCCCATCCTTGCGACTTAGAAGAGGGGCAGGTGTTCATCACCCAGGGCTGGATCAAACCCCCGAACTTTTGCGACAGCGCCTGGGAAAGTTTGTCCCCCTTTGTGATGACCTTAGCCTATGGGGGAGAGGATATTTATTCCGGTTGGATGCAGAACAAACGTTCGGCTATGATTTCCTGTAACGACGGTTTTCGGCCAGTGAGCTTTTTGATTGAAGCTTTGGACGAAGAAGCGGAAGAATAGCTTTACCGATGAAAAAGCCCTGTGTGTATCACAGGGCTTTTGTTATTCCTTTTGGCCCATTCTGCTCTTAATGCGCGCCAAAACATGCTTATCCCTCCTTTCTGAGAAACAGCCATCTGCCCAGGCAGAAAAAGAAGAGGCTCCAAAGGAGCAGCAGGCCGGTGGCAGAGGAAAAGGAGGGAATCATTCAAGTCCTTAGCCCAGACGGGCGCGCGCCCCATGGCACGGGCTTAAAACTGGTGGCGCAAATTGCCTTAGCCCATGGGGGAAGGGCCAGCTTTTTTACGGAAAACCGCTTTCGCTGTACCTTGGAACTGCCGGTTTTTCCCCAGACAGAATAAACCCCCTGGGGTTTCTTTTCTGTCCTTTAGCTGACGTTTAAGGGAACAAAAAGCGAAAATCCCAGGTAAAGCCAGGGGACAAAAAGGGCAAAATTTTTCCCTTTGGACCAAGGTCCCCTTGACTTTACAACAAGTGTAAGTCATACACTAAATCTAGAACTCCCCATGGGGGAAGGACAGAGGAGGGGTATGATGCGAGAACAGATAACCCAAGCCATTGCCGAAGCGAAAACCAACCGCTTCCATGTGCTGATGATGGCAATGGCCATGTTTGTGATTTTAACAGAAGGTTATGATTTGGTGATTTACGGCTCCATCAAAAGCCAGCTTATTGCAGAATGGGGCATGAGCCAAGTGACAGCGGGCTTAATTGGCTCCGTGGCTTTGGTGGGTATGATGGTAGGCTCCTTTACCTTAGGTTTATTGGCGGATATTTTAGGAAGAAAACGGGTGCTGATCTTTTGCGTGGCCCTCTTTTCCCTGTCCACCGGGTTGGCTGGTTTCATGCACGGGCCCATCAGCTTTTCCATTTTCCGTTTTCTGGCTGGTTTAGGCATCGGCGGCGCCATGCCCAATGCCATCGGCCTTCTTTCGGACTATATCCCCAAGCATAGCAAAAGCACCCTCATCGCCACGGCCATGGCCGGCATTCAGGTGGGCGGGATTTTGGCTCCCTTGCTTTGCATTGCGACTGGGGACAGTGGTTGGCGGATTTGCCTGTGGGTGGCCTTTTTGCCTTTGCTGATGATCCCGGTCATGGTGCGCTGGTTGCCCAATTCCATTGACTATGCCTTGGCCCATCAGGAATACGCCATGTTGCAAAAGAATGTCCTTAAGGCCGCGCCCTTGTTTAAGGGGGAAATTTCCGCTGCAACCTGCGCTGCTTTACCGCAAGCGGAAGAAAAATCCCCAGTGGCGGAATTGTTCGTCCAGGGGAGAGCCAGAAATACGGTTTTGTGCTGGCTGGCCTTTTTCATGGGGTTGCTGATGATTTACGGCTTAAACACTTGGCTGCCGGAACTGATGCAGGCCGCGGGGTATAATTTGGGTTCCAGCTTGACCTTCCTCTTGGCGCTGAATGTGGCGGCCCTGTTCGGCTCCTTTATCTTAGGCATGGTGGCAGACCGTACCAATATTAAACGCTTGCTGGTGATTTTGTACTTGGTAGGCGTCGTATCCATGATGCTCCTTTCCATAAAGAGCAATATCGTGGTGGCGTACATTCTGATTTCTATTTGCGGGGTTTGCGTAAACGGCCCCCAGAACGTAGGCACTTCCTTTGTGGCCAGCAATTATCCCAGCCATGTGCGTTCCACGGGCTTAGGGGTTTGCAATACCGTAGGCCGGTTGGGGGGGATTTTAGGCCCCACCTTGGGCGGGTTCTTGATGTCCGCTGCTTTGCCTATGTTCTTTAACTGCCTGGCTTTTGCCATCCCTGGTTTAATCGCCGCTGGCGCTTATGGCTTTTGCCGGCAGAATAAGTCCAAAGCTTAAGGAAACATAAGGAAAAGAAAAAAGAAAAAATAAAATAAGGAAGACAAGGCAACAGAGAGCTTTTTCAAACGGAAAATCAGCGGGGTTACACCTCCTCAACTGCATGACCCCGCTAACAAAAAACCGCCCTATATAGGGCGGTTTTTTGCATGGTGGAAAAAAATTCACTTTTTCTACAAAAGAGGCTTTACCTTCGAGTTGGGTTGAAGTATTATAATAAAACATTATGAGGCCCCAATGGAAAAGGTTTTTCGTTTTGGGCAAAAAGAGCAGGGAGAATGAGGTAGGGCAAAGAAAGAAAAGAATCAGTAGCCTGATGTAAGGACGAGATAGAAAAGGAGGATGCGGGATGAAAATGTATACCATCGGCGAGCTGTCCAGCTTGACGGATATCCCCGCCACCACCCTCAGGTATTACGATCAGGAAGGCCTGTTGCAGCCGGAAATCCGTAACGCGGCCAATGGCTACCGTTATTATTCGGAAAAGCAGCTCTTGCAGGCGGAAATGATTAAAGAGCTGAAGATTTACGGCATCAGCATACAGGATATCCAGGTGATTTTGGAAAAACGGGACCATAATTATTTGGAGGAACAGCTTAGGCTGCGGGTGGAGGCTCTTTCCCATGAGGTGGAACAGCTCAATCAGCAATTGCTTTGTACCCAGTACGCCCATCAGCGTCTTTTGGAAGGGTGCAACCGCTTAAAGGCCTTTTCCTCCCAGGAAAGCGAAGGGAAAGAGCCAGCCAACTTATACCAGGTGGAGTTTTACACCATGCCCGATACCTGGGTATTGTCCACTCGGTATCAGAGCCGTATTTTTGCGGACAGTTTTTTTATAAACCGCTCTTTGGAGCTGTTATCTTTACGGGAACGCTATAACCTGTTTCCCGCCGGCGCTTTGCTGGGGATTTTCCATGAGGGGTACGCTGCCCAATTTACCCATGAAAGCGGAGATTTGGAATTGTGTATGCCGGTAATGGTGGGAAAAGAGCAAGAGGCAGAAGATATCCCGGAATTGAAGCTAATGAAAGGCTGTACTTGCGTATCCACCATGCATGTGGGGCATTATAAGTTTTCTTACCGGGCTTATTTGGTGCTGTTAGAATGGATAGAGAACAGCCCTTATCGCATCACCGGACCGCCCATGGAAATTTATGTGCTGGACCCGGGGACTTGCGTCAATTTTGACCATTTTATTACCCGGATTTGCTTCCCCATTGCCTTAAAGGAAACAGGGGAACAACCAATGGAAAACCCGGAGGAAGAAGAAAGCAAAACAGAATAAAGCGGGATTCATCTCATGAAACACAGCCAAACACAACAGGAGCCTGGGGGTTACCCCCAGGCTCTTTTTTTCTCCATCAAGCAGACCTTCCGCGGGGTGAAGGAAAAAGCAAGTCCTTATGTATAAAGGCGCTTTCTTCGGCATATTTTTCCTGAGCAGGAGTTTTGTTGAAAAAGGGCGAGTTGTTTCTTTGTGTGATAAAGGGGTGAACTTTTTTTGAGTAAAGGGTGTTTTTTCTATTGACTTTGTAATGACTAGAAACTTTATACTGTTTTTGCAAAGGGAAAAAGGGCCTTTCGCCCCGGCAAAGACGAAAGGCTTAGACCTGAAGCAGCAAACAGAAGCGGAACAAAACAATTCGAACAAAGCAATGAAGAAAACAAAGAAACCATGTTGTGAGAATGGGAATTTCATTTGCAAGGAGGAGATTGTATGGGCAACAAAACCGTATTCCCTTATATCCCCAATTCTGTGCCGGAGATTCAGCGGGAAATGCTGGATTATGTCGGCGCAAAGGATGTGATGGATCTCTATGAGGAAGTGCCGGAACAGCTGAGATTGGATCGGCCGTTGAACCTGCCGGACCCCATTCGGGATGAGCAGAGCATCAAACGGCATATGGAAAAAATCCTGGCCAAGAATGTCAATTGTAATCAATATGACAATTTCATGGGCGCCGGCTGCGCCCAGCATTATGTTCCGGCAGTTTGCGACGAGATCATGTCCAGAGGCGAATTGCTGACCTGCTATGGGGCGGAAACCTGGGCAGATCACGGCAAATACCAGATTTTCTTTGAATATCAGAGCATGATGGGGGAATTGCTGGAAATGGACTTCCTCACCGTGCCTTGCCATTGCGGCGGCCAGGCGGCAGCCACGGGCCTGCTGATGGCCAGACGTATCACCGGCCGGAAAAAGGTCTTGCTGCCCAAGAATATGACACCGCAAAACCTTTCCTTGATTCGTAACTACTGCGATTCCTTCCAGGAAGCCAAAGCCACGGAAATCGTGATGGTGGACTATGACCCAACCACGGGCCGCATAGACTTGGCGGATTTACAACGGAAAATCGGCGACGACGTAGCCGCGGTATTGCTGGAAAACCCCAATTACTTAGGGGTGATCGAATCCGAAGCAGCGGAAGTGGGCAAAATCGCCAAAGCAGCCGGCGCGGAATTCGTGGTTTACGCTGACCCCATTACCCTGGGTGTCATGGAAGCCCCAGCCAAATACGGCGCCACCATTGCCGTGGGGGACATTCACAGCGTAGGCTTGCATTTGCAGTGCGGCGGCGCCCAGGGCGGTTATATCGCCAGCCCGGACGATATGAAGTATATCCGGGAATTTAAGGAATTGGTGGACGGCGTAACGGAAACCAAGGTGCCTGGGGAAATCGCCTACTGCGTGGTACTGGTGGAACGCACCCATTATGCCATGCGCGAAAACGGCAAGGAGTTCACCGGTACCCAAAACAACCTTTGGACCGCACCGGTGGCCACTTACTTAGCCTTAATGGGCCCCAAGGGCATGCAGGAAATCGGCAACACCATTATGACCAATGCCGCTTATGCTGGGAAGAAGCTTTCCGCGATTCCCGGGGTGAAAATGGTCTTTACTTCCCCCTATTTCAAGGAATTTGTGCTGAATTTCGACTTAACCGGCAAAACCGTGGCGGAAATCAACAAATCCCTTTTGGCCAACAAGATTTTCGGCGGCGTGGATTTGTCCCAGGATTTCCCGGAATTAGGCCAGAGCGCCTTGTTCTGCGTCACTGAAATGAATGACAAAGCCAGCATTGACCGGCTTGTCCATTTCCTCACCGCTGCGGTGCAGGCTTAAGAATAAGAGAGAAAGGGATGAATGCATATGCGTAGAGATTACAACACCTATTTGCGGAAATTCCATGAAGCCAAATGGGATGAAGAATTGATTTTCGACCTGTCCACCCCTGGTGAAAGGGGCATCCTGGTTCCTCAGCCTGATGCGGAAATCGTGGAGGAAGTGGGTAACGGCGTGGATTTGATTCCTCCCTCCATGCGCAGAGAAACGCCCCCTGATTTGCCGGAATTGAGCCAGCCCAGGATTAACCGCCATTATATGCGTTTAACCCAGGAAATTATGGGCCAGGACGTGGCGCCGGATATCTGCGAAGGTACCTGCACCATGAAATACAGCCCCAAGGTGCAGGAACATATGGTGGCCCAGAACCCCGGTATCGTAGACGTCCACCCCTTGCAGGATGTCTCCACCATGCAGGGCATTTTGGAAATTTATAAAAAGACCGAGGATATGGTGGCGGAAATTTCCGGTATGGACGCTTTTAACCTCCATGCCGGCGGCGGCGCAGCAGCCTGCTTCTTAGGGGCCAGCGTGGTCCGGGCTTATCACCGTTCCAGAGGAGATTTGAAGCGTGATGAAATCATCACCACCATTTTCTCCCATCCTTGCGACGCCGGCGCTCCGGCTACCGCAGGCTTTAAGGTCATCACCTTAATGCCCGATGAAAACGGTATTCCTTCCTTGGACGCCATGAAAGCAGCCTTGTCGGAACGGACCGCCGCCATTTTCATCACCAACCCAGAAGATACGGGTATTTTCAACCCCCGGATTAAGGAATATGTGGACGCAGCCCATGCCGTAGGCGCCCTCTGCTATTATGACCAGGCCAATGTCAACGGCATCATGGGCATTACCCGCGCCAGAGAAACGGGCTTTGATTTGATCCATTACAATTTGCACAAGACCTTCTCCTCCCCCCACGGCGGCATGGGCCCGGGCTGCGGCGGTTTAGGGGTAAGGGAATTCCTGAAACCCTTCCTGCCGGTTCCCAGAGTGGAATATGACGGTAAACAGTATTATCTGGATTACAATGCACCCCAGAGCATCGGCAAGCTGCGGCAATTCATGGGCAATGCCCATGTGGTGGCCAGAGCTTATATGTGGATTATGCAAATGGGCGCCGAAGGCGTCAGAGAAGCAGCCATCTGCTCTGTGTTGAACAACCAGTATCTGATGAAGAAAATCAGCGAAATCAAGGGCGTGGAAATCATGTACGCTCCGGGCAAACGCCGTCTGGAACAGTGCCGTTACAGCTGGGGCCCCTTGAACCGGGATACGGGCTTTACCTCCCTGGATGTCAGCAAACGCTTGATTGACTTCGGCTACGAACATATTTGGATGTCCCACCATCCGTGGATCGTACCGGAACCCATGACCTTGGAACCAACAGAAAGCAATAGCAAGATTGATTTGGACGAATTGGTGACGGCCTTGCGCGAAGTGGCCCGGGAATGCTACGAAGAACCGGAGCTGATCAAAGCCGCACCCCATAACGCACCCATTCACGACGTGTACTGCGACGCCAACGACACCTTGGATAAGATCGCCGTAACCTGGCGGCAATTGCAGAAACGCCGTGCGGAAGGCACCATCAACGTATAATCTCTTTCCTTATGCTGCCGTGGGGAACAGGGTTTTCCCTGCGGCAGCATCCCCCCGGTAAAAAAACACCATGAGGAGGAAAAAT
This sequence comes from uncultured Bacillota bacterium, assembly GCA_934427095.1. Classification (GTDB taxonomy): domain Bacteria; phylum Bacillota; class Dehalobacteriia; order UBA4068; family UBA4068; genus RGIG3155. Next base: position 15,794 of record CAKRYM010000007.1, read on the forward strand.
CATGAATACCATAGGGAAAAAGAAGATTAGCCTGTTTTCTGCCATTATGTTTGGTATCGCTCTGTTGCTCCCCATTGCACCGGTGCCGGTTTATGCCCAGATTCAGCCTCTGACCCAAGGGCATATGGCATTGTCTTATTTTGCGGCCGCTATTCCCATGACCATGGTGGCCTTTGCCTTTGGCCGCTTAGGTTCGGAATTCCCCCGGGCCGGGTCCTCTTATACCTTTGTTTCGGAATCCATTCATCCCACCCTGGGCACCTTAACCGGCTGGGCCATTTTGATGGACTATGGCCTATTCCCCCTGTTGAACTATGTGTGCCTGGGAATTTATGTTTGCGCACTTTTCCCGGGATTGAACATGACGGCGGTCATTTTGGTTTCCATTGTGGTCATTGGCTTTATCAATTTGATGGGCATTAAGAGTATTGCTACGGTTGGCAATATCCTGACCATTTTCGGTTGCTTTGTGGCCATTTACTTCATTGTTAAGGGCATCGGCGCTTTCTCCGATCCTACCAGCGGCATCGAATTCTCCCTGGTTGGCTTGTATAATCCGGAGACCTTCTCCTGGCAGCTGTTGCTGACTGGCGCTTCTATTGCCTGCTTCTCCTTCTTGGGCTTTGACGCCATTACCACCTTGGCGGAAGATTTGAAGAATCCCCGCCGCAACCTGCCTTTGTCCATGATTTTGGTTTGCGTCATCATGTGCGCGGACTTCGTCATCCTCTCCTGGATGGCCCAGTGCGCTTACCCCAGCTTTGAATATACCAATCCTGACGCGGGCTTCTTAGATGCCGCAGTGGTGGTTGGCGGCCAGCTCATGTATGACTTAATCAGTATCGCCTTTATCGCCGGGGCTTTCGCTTACTCCCTGGATATGATGGCCGGCGTTTGCCGCTTGCTCTACGGCATGGGCCGCGACAATGTGTTGCCCAAGAAATTCTTCGGCCATGTGGATAAGAAAGGCACCCCCGTTTACAACGTGATTCTGGTCACTGTTTTCTGCCTCTGCTTCAGCTGGATGGAATTGGGCGACTTGATGCCCATGATTAACTTCGGCGGCCTGTCTGCGTTCACTTTGGTTTGCGTAGGCTGCGTGAAGCACTTCTTCTTTGACAAGAAGGAAAGAAACACCTTTGGCCAGGTCTTAAAGAGTCTGATCCTGCCGGGCTTAGGGGCCATTACCTGCTTTGTCCTGTGGATATCCTTGCCAGCTAAAGCCAAAATCGTTGGCTTTAGCTGGCTGGCCGTGGGCTTGATTTACATTGCCATTAAGACCAAGGGCTTTAAGCAGAAATTGGTGCTGCACGGGGATATGGAAGAGACCCCGGAAGTGGAAGCAGAAAAAGCAGAAGCTTAAGCGTAAGACACAAATTGGCATAAAAACCAAACAAAAGGCCCGGCAGATACCGGCTGCCGGGCCTTTTTCTAGAAAAAATTCGTTTTGCAAAAGAGGAGGTGCCTAATATGGGTAGATTAGAAGGAAAAGTCGCGGCCATCACCGGCGGCGCAATGGGCATGGGCGCTGGTTGCGCTCAGGTCTTTGCCAAGGAAAATGCCGTGGTAAATATTGTGGATTTTAACGCCGAAAAGGGGGAAGCCATGGCGCAATCCCTGCGGGACGCTGGCTATACCTCCAAGTTTTTCCAGGCGGATGTGCGGGATGAAAATAGGTTGGCTGAGATCTACCAGGCCATTGTGGATGAATTCGGCCATTTGGATATTTTGGTCAATGCCGCTGGCCGTGGGGACCAGCGTTCTTTCCTCAAGGCGGACAAAGCCTATTTGGATAGCTATATGGACGTGAATTTCGGCGGCATTTGGAATTCCTGCCATGCGGCTATTCCCCATATGCTGAAGCAGCAGTATGGTAAAATCGTCAATTTCGCTTCCGTCACCGGCATTATGGTGGTGGACCCCTGCATGACGGTTTATGCGGCTACCAAAGGGGCGATTATGGCGCTGACCAAATCCTTAGCCGTGGAATTTGCCGGCCAAGGCATCACCGTAAACGCCATTTTACCGGGGATGATTGATACCCCCATGACCCGGGCCTCCTGCGCGGAAGCCAACCCGGAAAATCCCCAATCCATTATGGACGCCATGGCAGCGCAAATCCCCATGGGCCGTTTGGGTACGGCGGAAGAAGCGGGCAAAACCTGCCTGTTTTTGGCTTCCGATGATTCCAGCTATGTGACAGGGACCAGTATTGTCTTTGACGGCGGCAACACCATCCCGGAAAACCCCGGTTGCGGCTGGGAGCCCCAGGAGGATTAAAAGAAAGACGAAAAAAGGAAAAAATAAGATAGCAAAGCAGTAAGGCGCTTTGCCTAAGGTAAGTAAGAATAAGCGGATGTATGGTTTTCTCTAGTTTTTCCTTATGCAATTTTGTAGCACGGTAATGCATCAAAAAAACAGGATTTCCCATGTAAAAGGAGAGAGTACTATGAATACACAGAATGGAAAAGCCCATGATACCCGCTATGAATGGCGATTAGTCATCTTATTCGCTTTTGGCTGGGGCTTTTTGTTTTTGGATCGCTTATGCATTTCCTATATGATGCCCACCCTCACCGAAGCCATGTCTTTAACCAATGCGCAGGTAGGACTGTTGGGCTCAGTAAACACCATTTGCTTTGCCATTTCTTCTATTGTGGTAGGTATTCTTTCTGACCGCAGCGGTTACCGGAAACGCTGGCTGATTCCCTTTGTTTTTGCCACGGCGATTTTCTCCGGCCTTTGCGCGGTCAGTACCAATCATACCCAATTGATGATACTCCGCGGTTTAGTGGGCTTGGCTGAAGGCCCCATTATGGCCTTGATTTATTCCTTGTTGGCTCCTGCTTCCACAGATGAAACCTATGGCCGCAATACGGGCATTGTCAATGTGGGAGCGGCGGTAATTGCTGTGACCTTGGGCCCAGTGGCGATTACCCAGTTGCTGAGCATCAGCACCTGGCAAATGACTTTCCTCTTGGCCAGCATTCCCTCGGCTATTTTGGGCTTAATTATGATCAAAGCCGTGAAGGAAAGAAAAACGGAAAAAGCCGCAGTACCCGATAGCACCCAAAAAGAAGGGGGACTGAAGATTCTGCTGGAGGCTTTGCGGATTCGCAACGTCTTGCTTTGCTGCTTAATCGGTATTGTGGGCTTTGGGGCCTATTGGGTACTGATGCTTTACGTCCCCTTGTATTGGACTTCCGTGGTAGGGAAGGACATTCAGAGCATGGGCTTTGTTACCAGCGGCATGGGGGTTTTGGCCGTGGTGTATTGCTTCTTTGTGCCCAAGATTTCTGATGTGATCGGCCGCAAAACTGCTTTGCTGCTGTTCTACTTCACCTCCATGCTGGCGCCCTTTTCCATGGCCTTGTTCGCCCAGAGCGACGTCACGGTGTATATTTACATGATGCTGGCGGGGATTCCCTGCGCCACCTTGCCCATTTTCATGTCCATTGTGCCGGTGGAATCCTCCCCGGATTATCTGCGGGCCAGCGCCGGCGGTTTGGTCGTGGGCATTGGCGAATTGATCGGCGGTTCTGTGATCCCGGCTTGGGCTGGTCGCTTGGCCGATCAGAGCGCAGGCGGCTTAACCACCACCATGCTGGTGGGTGCGGTTTGCCTGTTGATCGCCGGCTTATTGAGCATTGGCTTGAAGGAATCCAACGCCGCTGTTTTGGCAAAACGGGCCCAAAGAAAGGGCCAATAAGAAAAGGGAAGGGGGCATCGCCATGGGCACGCTATCTGTAGCGAATAAAGAAAAAATCCTGGCCAGCGTAGACCAGTTGCAGGAGCAAATGATCACCGCGGTGCAGGATTTGGTACGGATCAAAAGCATCAGCGCGGAGTTCCATTGGGAAGACCCGGAAAGTCAGGGAGGCGAAGGTGCCGTTAGCCGTTATTTGGCTAAGCTTTGGGAAAAGGAAGACGTTCTTTGCGAATTATTTGCCAAGGCCCCTGGCCGGGGAAATCTTTGTGTCCGCTGTAAAGGCACGGGCCAAGGAAAATCCCTGCTCTTTAATGGCCATGTGGACGTAGTCCCTCCAGGGGATCTGGAGGAATGGCAGGGCATTGACCCCTTTGGCGGTGTCTGCGACGGCCAATATCTCTATGGCCGGGGCGCTGCGGATATGAAAGGGGGCAATGTGGCTGCGGCCTTTGCCCTGAAAGCCCTTCTCCAGGCTGGGTTCCGTCCCAAAGGGGACGTTATCCTTCAACATGCCGTAGGGGAAGAATGCAAGGCCAATGATTTCGGCACCACCGCTTGTCTGGAACAAGGTTATACTGCGGACGCTGCGGTGGTTTGTGAACCTACCTGTGATGCCCAAGGCCGTTTCCAAATCAATATCGCCGCCTTTGGGGTGTCGGAAGTAAAATGGCGGGTCAAAGGCAAGAGTTGCCATACCGGTCGCAGGCGGGAAGTGGTGCGGGACGGCGGCTTAGGCATGGCCGTAGGTGTGGACGCCATTGAAAAAGGGATGATTGTCTATCAGGCCGTGAAGGAATTGGAACGGCAATGGGGCCAGAGTAAATCCCATGAGTTGTATCCGCCGGGACAGTTTTGCATCAACGGCGCTACGGTGAAAGGGGGCGTGGGGCCTAGTCTGATTGCCCCGGATATGGAAATGGGTTATGCGATTACCTATTCCCCTTATGACCAGTACGCGCAGGTACAAAAAGAGTTTACGGAATGTATTCAGAACGCCTGTTTGAATGATCCTTGGCTTAGGCAAAATCCGCCGGAAATTGAGTGGGTCTTTGACTGGCCGCCCTTTAATACGCCAAAGGACGCACCCATTGCCCAATTGGCGCAAGCTGTTGCGGCGGAAGTTGTGCCGGGCTCCGGGGAGCTCACGGGCATGAACGCTGTTTGCGACGCGCCTTTCCTTTGGGAAAAGGGTATCCCCTCCATTGTGCTGGGGCCTGGGAATATTCAATGCGCCCATACCACCGAGGAAAAATTGGCGATCAAGGAATTGGTGGAAGCCACCAAGATTTACGCCTTGCTCATCGCCCAATGGTGCGGTATCGAATAGCCCTTGAACGCACGTCTTCTGTTGAGAAGACGTGCGTTTTTTCCTCTGTCACAGCAGGGACA
>CAKRYM010000008.1 GCA_934427095.1 uncultured Bacillota bacterium
TCGGTATTCAGCACCCGGGACGTTTCTTTGCCCGCGGTCAGCTGATCATTGACCACAGAGGGCAGGAAATATTCCCCTTTTAAGGGGGAGACGGTCATTTTCTCTTGCCAGAAGGCGTCGAAGCCATCGGCAATGGCCTGCAAAAAGGGGAGCTGAAAACCCCAAGTGTTCAAAGACGTGACGGAATCCGGGTTCAGAGGATGAAAATGTTCACCGCCATCCTCGGTATAACGGGGCGCTTCCTTGGGGCCGAAAATCTTCGTCCGTTCCGTAATGCTTTGCAAATACCCCCGGTCATCCACCTGGCAAATGCCTCGAGAAACGGAGCCGTGTTCCGTCAAGCAATTTTTCAGGGCATAGCCGATCATGCAATATTCCCCGGGGCCTCTCTCGCAGGTAAGAAAATCATGCAGGAGGCAAAAGGCGTCCCGGCCATAAAAATCGTCCGCATTAATCACCGCAAAAGGGGTATGGATATACTCCGCGGCGCACATGACCGCATGGGCGGTGCCAAAGGGTTTACGCCGGCCTTCCGGCACCTGATAGCCAGGAGGTAAAGCGTCAAAGGTCTGATACGCATAGGTCAAAGGCACGCCAGCCGCAGTCATGGCGTCCCCCAGGCGTTCCCGGAAATCCTGCTCCAGCTCTGGCTTGATGATGCAAATGACAGAGCCAAAGCCAACGGTCATGGCGTCATAGACCGAATAATCCATAATGACGTGATTTTCTTCATCAATGGCAGCCAATTGTTTTAAGCCGCCGTAACGGCTGCCCAGACCGGCAGCCATGATGACTAAAGTTGGTTTCATGCTAACCTCTCATTTTCCAGGGCTTTCCTGGTTGTTCAGGCTGATTATACGCTATTTTTTCCAAAAAGACAATATCCTTCTTAAGGTCTTGCGTTTCTAAGGGATCTTTGTTATAATATCTGACATTGTGGGAAATTATGTCCCCCCTCTGTTCAGCAGGGGAAAGGGGGCTTTTCTTGTCCGGAAAAGGGACTTCCTTTTTTCCGCAGAAGAGGAGAACATCATGAAAAGCTATTTTACTTCCGAATCCGTCACCAGCGGCCATCCGGATAAAGTTTGCGACCAAATTGCAGACGCCATTTTAGACGCGATTTTAGCCCAAGACCCCACGGCCCATGTGGCTTGCGAGGTCACGGCCACCACGGACAAGCTCCATATCATGGGGGAAATCACCGCCCGGGCTACGGTAGATTATGAGCAAATTGCCCGAAATGTCATTCGTCGCATCGGCTATGTGCAAAAGGGCCGGGGCTTTGACGCGGACACCTGCCAGATTCAGCTGGATATTCATGCCCAATCCCCGGACATTGCCCAAGGGGTATATCGCAGTCCAGAAGAAATCATGGAAAGCGGCGCTGGGGATCAGGGGATGATGTTTGGCTATGCCTGCCGGGATACAGAACATCTTATGCCCTTACCCATCACCCTAGCCCATAGTCTGACCAAACGTTTACAGGAAGTACGGGAAAAGGGAATTATTCCTTATTTATTGCCAGACGGCAAGGCCCAGGTCACCGTAGAATACGAAAATGAAAAACCCCAGCGGATTTCCGCGGTCATCGTTTCCACCCAACATACGGAGGATGTAACCGAAGAGCAGCTGCGAGCAGACGTAAAACGCCATGTGATACAGCCTGCCCTGCCCAGTGCCTGGTTGGATGAAGAGACGGATTATTTCATCAATCCTACCGGCCGTTTCGTCATCGGCGGCCCAGCCGGAGACACCGGTTTGACCGGCCGGAAAATCATTGTGGATACTTACGGCGGCTCGGCCCGGCATGGGGGCGGTGCCTTTTCTGGTAAAGACGCCAGCAAGGTGGACCGTAGCGCCGCCTATATGGCCCGTTATTTGGCCAAAAACATTGTGGGCGCCCACTTGGCGGACCGTTGCGAAGTACAGCTTTCCTATGCCATTGGCTTAGCAGAACCCTTGGCTCTGCGCATTGATGATTTTGGCACAGGCAAGGTGTCTAGCGAAGCCTTAAGCTGCTATTTGTTGTCCCATGTGGATATGCGGGCCATGGCCATGATTCAGCGCTTTCATTTGCAGGAACCTTGTTTCAGCCAATTGTCCACTTACGGCCATTTCGGCGAAAATGCCAAGGACATGCCCTGGGAACAGCTGGATTTAGTAGCGGAGCTGCAGAAAGCCTTTGCTTAAACTAAACCAAAGAAAAAAACGGGTGTCTGACCAAAAGCCAGATACCCGTTTTTCTGTGCCTGAACGCCCATACAAGGTTGCGACGGGCTTGTCCCTTAATTCTTGGACAAAGGAGAAGGGGACCGTTTGGCGCCTCTTTCCAAGGTACCCAAAATCATTTCCGCTAATTTGCGGGCGCTTTTTTCCGACATAATCAGCTCCGCCACGGTTTCCTGCTGGGTGCGGGAAATGGGGCCGCTACCTTCCCCCTGGGGCAAATTGAGCAAGGAAAGATCGGGACTTTCCTGGACAAAGGTGAGCATGACTTCAGACCGTTCCCCGCTGACCGCAATGGCAAATTTATTGACATAATCTTTCATAAGCTGACCTCCTGCATTTTCTCTGTTTATCTTAACACAAAGAAAAAGGGCATACAATAGAAAAAGCAACCCTTGACCCTATGCCAGGAAACCGCTATAATGAATCCCGTTAAATACTGCCAGTAAAGGAGAGTTTATGAGCAAGAAAAACCGTAATAAAAGATCCCAAAATAAGGTAACACCGCCCAAAAGCCCCGTAAAAAAGATGGTGCTGCCTACCATAGGCGCGGTAGCGGTGGTTTGCCTGCTTCTGTTCCTCTTTTTGGGTAACCCCTTTGCCGGCAAGGTCCATCAGGCGGAAATCACCGTAACGGATTATGGCGTCATCACCTTAGAGCTGGACGAAAGCGCGGCGCCGGAAACTGTGAAAAACTTTATTTCCCTGGCAGAGCAGGGCTTTTATGACGGGCTCACCTTTCACCGGGTGGTGGAAGGCTTTATGATACAAGGCGGGGACCCCACGGGCACAGGCATGGGCGGTTCCGGCACCAACATCAAAGGGGAATTTGCGGAAAATGGCTATGACAACCCCATTTCCCATGTGGGGGGGGTTATTTCCATGGCCCGTTCCCAGGACCCGGACAGCGCTTCCTCCCAATTTTTCATCGTGCAGGAAGACAGCACTTTCCTAGACGGCCAATACGCGGCCTTTGGTAAGGTGGTGGAAGGCATGGACATCGTGGACCAAATCTGCGCGGACGCTGCCAATTGGGACCGTAACCCAGAAACCGGCGTCATTACCACCCTTTCCCAGCAGCCGGTGATCGAAAGCATTCGTATTTTGGATTAAGGGCAAAAGAAAAATAGCAGGGTGCGCCTCTGTAAAAGGAGGCGCACCCTTTTTTAAGCAAAACTTACCTAAAAGAATTTCTTTTTCTTAAAGAAGAGGATTTCCAAGATTACAATCCCCACGGCCACGGCAATGACCACCTTATACCCATAGGCCCAAGTCAACTCCGGCATATGGGAAAAATTCATCCCATACCAGCTGGTTAACAAGGAAAGAGGTAGGAACAGCGTGGTTACCACGGTCAGGACACCAATGACGCGGTTCTGCTTAGCGTCCTGCTGAGCCTGATAAAGCTCTCGTAACTGAATCACATTTTCCTGTAACAGATGAACATGCTGCTGCAAATGCTCTGTCCGTTGGGCATAACTACGCCAAATTTCCGCTGGCTCGGGCAAAGAAAGACCAGCGTAGGACTGCATCATCTCCCCAATGGCGGTTAATTGTTCATAATACGCGTTAAACTCCGACAATTTTTGCCGGTGTTGGGTCAGGGTGACAAAGAAATCCTTTGGCATACCCTGGGTCAAAGCGTCGGCCAGATCCTCCAACTCTTTTTCCAAATGAGCCAGGTAAAAAATATCGTCCGCAATAAAATCTTCTAATAATTGGAAAAGGATTTTCCCTGGCTTCGCGCCATCCCCTTGCTTATCCAAACAGGCTTTGATATTGCCCGTTTCCTCAATTAGCACCAGGGATTCTGCAGTGAGCAAAAAGGCGAAGGTGAATTCCGGGGTGCGCTGGGCGCTCTTTTGCGGCACACGGATCATGCCCAAGACACAGTCCTTGTACAACTCCCCCTTGCAATAACGAATAGAGCCTAAGCTATGGAGCAATTCCTTACTATGAGGAAACCGGTCTTTCTGTTGGCGGAAGGTTTCTCCGTCTAAAACAAGGCAAACCGGCTGGCTAAGGCCCGCCTGTTTTTCCGCTTTTTCTTGTTTCGCATCTTCTGTCATGTTTTTCCCTCTTTTGCTGGTTTCTCCAGCCTAAGCCCTGGCTTTACTGGGGAAGCGACGTTTACCATAGAGTAGCTCTAAGCGGATCTGATACACTTGGGTATGGGGTAAAGAGGAGCAAGTGGCGGGGTCGTAACCTTTGTCTCCGCAATGCTCCATCAGCAAGGCTAATCCGTGCAGGGCCGCTTCCCCTTCCACTGGGGACATGATACCAAAGCCCAGCACGCTTTCATAGTCTGCGGTCATACTACCGCCAGCGCCCACATAACCGTGGAACAAATCCCCCTCCACGCAAACCCGGTTGTTAAAGGCCAGCAAATCCCGTTTTAGGCCTTCTTTGGCGCTGTGGAAATAGAGAATTACTTGTTCGTCTAGAACTTCGAAGCCGAAAAAGAGGGGAATCACATAGGGGTAATCCCCGCCGTACATGCCCAAACGAATCACATCACAACGGCGCAGCACATCCACTTTTTCGGCAAAATCCGTGATTTCATCTTGTGTTCTACGCATAAACCCTCCTTAAACCTGCCGACAATCCAGCATAATTTTGACCAGGCCCGGCGGGTCGGCCAAAGCCAGGCGCATGGCTTCCTTATATTGCAGCAAGGGGAAACGGTGGGTAATAAAGCCCTCCACAGACAATTCCCCGGACAATAGCCAGCGTTCAACCAAAGCAAAGGTGGAAATATCCTCCCCTTGATAATGTTCCATACCGTGGGCGTCCACGCCGATGATGCGCAATTCCTGCCACCAGACCGGAGTTTCGTCATAGGTGATGGAACGCATATGATGGCCTACTTTGACATAGGTTCCTCTGGCTTTTAACAGGCGCACGCCCGTATGATTGGCCCAATTGCCACCAATGCAGTCATACAACCGGTCAAAGCCGCCGAAGAAATAGCTGTTCTTATTCATGCCCACATAAACCGGGCTGCCCTGGGTGGCTTCGCTGGCCGCTTCATAAATACGGCTACCGTCCAAAATTTCGTCTGCCCCCAGCCTTTTGGCCATTTCCTGCCGGAAGGGAGAGCGTTCCAAAGCCCAGATCTTACAAGTGGGGGCAATACGCTTTAAGGCCTGGATAATGCCTAAGCCGATGACGCCGCAGCCCATGACCAGGATATTTTCTTCTTCTTTGGGAATATCCACCAGCACACTATGGACGGAAACCGCCGTGGGTTCCAACATCACCCCTTGTTCCAAGGTGAGGGCCTCATCCAGCTTCATCAAGCCCTGTTCCGGATAGAGGAAGGAATCCCCAAAGCCAGCGCCGGTAAACTCCACGTTATGGGGAGCAGGGGCGCCGTAATTCAAGCAGAAATTATATTCCCCTTTTTCACAATAGGGGCAGCGGGGGCGAATCCCTTTCGTATCGCAACCCGCCATATAAGCGCGGATAGACACCTTATCCCCTAGGGCCAAGGTCTTAACTTCCGGACCCACTTCTGTGACCACGCCTACATTCTCATGGCCCAAGAAAGTATGCCGGGAGCCGGGAATGGGCTCAAAGGCGGAATTGGTGCCTGTAGTAGCCAGGAAAAAGCTTTTATCCGTACCGCAAAGGCCGCAAGCTAAGTTTTTCACCCGAACCCAATCCTTACCCGGCAGGGGCGGGTCAGGGATAGAGGCCAATTTTACGGCGTTTAAGCCTGTATAGAGCAAAGGTTTTAAGCAGCGGGCTGCAGCCTTGGTCATTAACACGCGGGGAATATCTTTATCAAAATAAATGGTTTTCATGAGGCCCCTCCTTTTCTTCCTAAAAAATTTCACCACCAAATGGCGTTTACCTGCTTAGGACGGGAAAAACCCAAGAAAAGAGGGCCTAAGCTGAAGAGAGGATTCCAGCTTTCTGCGGAGAATGGAACAAATGCCCCCTGGCACAACAGGAGGGCGGCTTGTTATGGACCCTCGCCGGCGCCCAAAGAAAGGAGTATCGCCATGGAGATTCGCGGCTTACAAAAACTAACCTTACTAGATTATCCCGGCCACACGGCCTGCACAGTGTTTTCTCCGGGCTGCAATTTACGCTGCCCTTTTTGCCATAATGCCCTTTTGGTGGAAAAAGACCCGGATTTACCCCAGATCTCCCCAGAAGAATTGCTGGACTTTTTACAAAAGCGGCAAGGGTTATTAGACGGGGTTTGCTTTACCGGCGGAGAGCCTTTGCTGCAAAAGGACATTGCGGAAGTGATGCGCCAGGTAAAAGACTTAGGCTTTCAGATTAAGCTGGACACCAACGGCTTTTTGCCCCAGCGTTTAGCTGCCCTATTGGATGAAGGCTTAGTGGATATGGTGGCCATGGACATCAAAAACAGCCCGCAAAAATACGCCCAAAGCGCAGGCCTTCCCCTGGTGGATTTAAGCCCGGTGCAGGAAAGCATACAAATGCTCATCCAGGGGAACACCGACTACGAATTTCGCACCACAGTGGTAAAAGAGCTGCATCAGCCGGAAGATATGCTGGCTATCGGCCACTGGCTCAAAGGGGCCAAGGCTTATTTCCTCCAAGCTTTCGTGGATAGCGGCCAATTGTTGCAAACAGGCTATCACGGCTTAGACGCCCAAACCATGCAGGAATACCTGGCCTTGGTGAAACCCCTGTTGCCCTCCGCCCAGCTAAGAGGGGTGAACTAATTTTCGCCACCCCAATATCTAGTGTTGAATTAGCAAAATCAAGAAAAAATATCGCAAAATATTGTGTAGCCAGTTGACATGGATTCTGTGGCATGATACAATAAATTCACTTGTTAGGAGAAATTACTCTTTAGGCAAGGGTTACGCTGGTTAAACCCGCTGAAATTTGGTTAAACCTTGCCCCATCGGTATAGGAGGAAAGAAAGAAAAGGAGGGAATTCATGTATCGCGTCATTAAACGAAGCGGCAATGTCGTAGATTTCGATTTAACCCGGATCACCGCTGCCATTACTAAGGCATTTAACGCCACCAACACCAATTATAACCCCAGTCTGATCGATTTTCTGTCCGTGATGGTTACCGCGGATTTCCAGGAAAAGATCAAGGACGATTTGATCGCCATTGAAGATATTCAGAACAGCGTAGAAAGCGTTCTGGCTCGTTCCGGCTACGAAGAAGTGGCCAAGGCCTATATCCTTTACCGCAAACAGCGGGAAAAAGTCCGTAATTTGGGCACCACCTTGCTGGACTACAAAACCACGGTGGATAATTATGTCAAAATCAATGACTGGCGCGTGAAGGAAAACAGCACCGTCACCTATTCCGTGGGCGGCCTGATTTTATCCAATTCCGGCGCCATTACCGCCAATTACTGGCTCAGCGAAGTGTATGACCCGGAAATCGCAGAAGCCCATCGTAACGCGGACATTCATTTGCATGACCTGTCCATGCTCACCGGCTATTGCGCCGGCTGGTCCTTGAAACAGTTGATCAAAGAGGGATTAGGCGGCATTCCCGGCAAAATCACCAGCAAGCCCGCCAGCCATCTGGCCACCTTGTGCAATCAAATGGTGAATTTCCTGGGCATTATGCAGAATGAATGGGCAGGGGCGCAAGCCTTTTCCTCCTTTGATACCTATCTGGCTCCCTTTGCCAAGGTGGATAAACTCTCCTATAAAGAAGTGAAAAAGTGCATCCAGGCCTTTATTTTCGGGGTCAACACCCCCAGCCGTTGGGGTACCCAGGCACCCTTCTCCAACATCACCTTGGACTGGACCGTGCCTGCGGACATGGCGGATATGCCCTGCATCGTCGGGGGCAAGGAAATGGATTTCTGCTACAAAGACTGCAAGAAAGAAATGGACATGGTGAACAAAGCCTTCATCGAACTGATGATTGAAGGGGACGCCCATGGCAGAGGCTTCCAATACCCCATTCCTACCTACTCCATTACCCGGGACTTTGACTGGTCCCCCACGGAAAACAATCAGCTGCTCTTTGAAATGACCGCCAAATACGGCACCCCCTATTTCTCCAACTACATCAACAGCGATATGGAACCTTCGGACGTGCGCTCCATGTGCTGCCGTTTGCGCTTGGATTTACGGGAACTGCGTAAGAAATCCGGCGGTTACTTTGGCAGCGGCGAAAGCACCGGCAGCATCGGCGTAGTCACCATCAATATGCCCCGTATCGCCTATTTAGCCAAGGATGAAACGGATTTCTACACCCGTTTGGATAAAATCATGGATATTGCCGCCCGCTCCTTAAAGACCAAGCGGGACGTGATTTCCCGCCTGATGGAAAACGGCCTCTACCCCTATACCAAGCGGTATCTGGGCAGCTTTGATAATCATTTCTCCACCATCGGTTTGGTGGGCATGAATGAAGCCGGCTTGAACGCCAAATGGTTGAGAGCGGATATGACCCATGAACGGACCCAGGAATTCACCAAGAATGTCTTAAACCATATGCGGGATCGGCTTTCCGATTACCAGGAGAAATACGGCGACCTTTACAACCTGGAAGCCACTCCGGCAGAATCCACCGCGTACCGGTTGGCCAAGCATGACGTGGCCCGTTACCCGGACATCATCACCGCAGCAGAGCCCGGCGGCACCCCCTATTACACCAACAGCTCCCATTTGCCGGTGAGCTACACGGACGATATTTTCTCCGCCCTGGATATTCAGGACGAGCTGCAAACCCTCTACACTTCCGGCACGGTGTTCCATGCCTTCTTAGGGGAAAAATTGCCGGATTGGCAATCTGCCCAGAACTTGGTCCGCAAGATCGCAGAAAATTACAAGCTGCCTTATTACACCCTGTCTCCCACCTATTCCGTTTGCCGGGAACACGGCTATTTGAAAGGGGAACAGTTCACCTGCCCCCATTGCGGCAGAGAAGCGGAAGTCTATAGCCGTATCACCGGCTATTACCGGCCCGTACAGAACTGGAATGACGGCAAGACCCAGGAATATAAGGAAAGAAAGACCTATGATATTGGTCGCAGTGTCTTAAAACCCCGCAAAGGGCAAATGCCGGTAGAGGAAGAAGCCAAGCCCCAGATCCAGGAAGAAGCCCAGGTTATGCTGTTCACCTCCAGCACCTGCCCCAATTGTAAGCTGGCCAAAACCCTCTTACAGGAAAAAGGCGTGGCTTATACGGAGATGAATGTGAACGAGCATAAGGCCTTGGCCCAGAGCTATCAGCTCCGGCAAGCACCTACCCTGGTGATTACTGACGGCGTAAACACGGAGGAATTCTCCGGTGTAGAAGCCATCAAAGGCTTCCTGGCCGCCAAGGGAGAAATCATCGCCTAAAAATTTTCTTTCACGACTAATGCATAGAAAAATTCTCTCGTCTACACCAAAAGGCCCTGCTTTTTCTCAGGGCCTTTTTCTTTTTGGTTATATGTGAATACCTGCCAAATGATAAATGCAGGTTTTTCCTATCCATACGCCCAGCATACACAAAGTAATGCTTAGGAAAATATAGCTTAATCCCAGGCAATGATAGCATGCTTCCTTTCTCTTGTCAATGGCAAGTCAAGGCCAAGGGCTAAGCTAGTTAAACATATTGCTCAATTTCCACATACAGCCGGCCTTTGCGGCTTTCCCCCTGGGTTTCCCCTAAGCGGAAGCGGCCTTGATGCCGCACAGACACCAAATCCCCTGGGCTAAGGGTACGGTCCGGCCGGGAGCACAAGCGGCCGTTCACAAAGACATAGCCCCGGCGGAACAGCTCAGCGGCGTCGCTTCTGGACAAGCGGTAAGCATGGGCGATTAGGCCGTCCAAGCGCAGGGAGGAAACCAGCAAGGTCTTGCTTTCCAAGCGAAACAGTTCCCCTTCCGGCAACGTTTCTACCACTTCCCCCTGGACCGCGGTATGCTTGACCTGGGTCAGCTCTTGCAGGAGGAAATCTTTCATATGGCTGGCGGCAAAGACATAAGCCCCTTCCGGCCTGAGCACAATATCCCCGATCACCCCTCTGTCCACCCCCAAATGCAGGGTAGCGCCTAAAATATCCCGATGGGTAAAGGGTTCAGCAAAGCGGGGGTTTAGGGCAGAAATCCGCAGGCAAAGGATAGGGAAATCTTCCGCATAGCCCAAGTCCCTAGGGGAACCGAAACGGAGCATTTGCCTCTCTGTTCCCGCATAGCCCCCGAACATGGACCAAGTATCCCCTAAAGCGGGAGCGACCTCCCGCAAGAAAGCGTCCTGCTCCCCCAAAGAAAGAAAAGGGGAAAACAGATAGCAAGAGCGGGCCTCGCTTTGCTTGGCCAAATCCTTTAAGCGGCTAATGATGGCATGAAACTCCTGCTCAACCATGGGCGTCCTCCTGGGCAATTGTCTTTGCCCCTATTATATGCTATAATCAGGACAAAGGCAAGAAAGGAGCAAAGCCATTGGTAAAACAAGAAAACCCCGTAGACAAGGAAAGGGCTGTATTGGTGGGCTTATGGGCGGACAGTATGGAGCCGGAAGAACGCTCCAGCAAAGAAAGCCTGGAGGAATTGGCCGCCCTTTTGGACACTGCCGGTGGGGAAGCCGTAGGCCGTATCCTGCAAAACCGGCATAAGCCAGACCCCCGTTCTTTCATTGGCCAAGGGAAGGTTGAGGAAGTGAAAACCCTTCTCCAAGCCACAGACAGCACCTTGGCTTTATTCGACAATGAGCTAACCCCCTCCCAAATGCGGGTATTAAGCGAGGATTTGGGCGTCAGGGTACTGGACAGAAGCGGCTTGATTTTGGACATTTTCGCCCAACGAGCCCAAACCAGGGAAGGCCGCCTGCAAGTGGAATTAGCCCAATACCGTTATCTTTTGCCCCGGCTCACTGGCATGTGGACCCATTTGGACCGAGAAACCGCGGCCGGCGGCGGCGCCCCTATTGGTACCAGAGGCACGGGGGAAACCCAGCTGGAGGATGACCGCCGCTATATCCGGCGCCGGATTGAAGCCTTAGAAAAGGAGCTTTCCCAAGTCAGGAAAACCCGTTCCACCCAGCGGCGGCTTAGGCAAAAGCAGAATATTCCGGTCATTGCCATGGTGGGATACACCAATGCGGGTAAATCCACCCTGCTAAACGCCTTAACCGGCGCGGATATCCAAGCCAATGACCGTTTATTCGACACCTTGGACACCACCACCCGGAAATTGACCCTAAGCCCCACCTGTCAGGCTTTGCTCTCAGACACCGTGGGCTTTATCCGCAAATTGCCCCATCATTTGATTGAGGCGTTCAAAGCCACCCTAGAAGAATTGACCTATGCGGATGTGATTCTCCATGTGGTGGATGTGTCCAGCCCCGTTTGGCAAGAGCAGGCAAGCGTAGCGGAACGATTGATTCAGGAGCTGTGTAGCCCCAGCACCCCCAAGCTCACCGTATACAATAAAGCGGATTTGGCGGATTTAACTGATCACGCCGCGTTGCCAGAAGGGAAAGATATTCTCACCATTTCTGCCCGTACCGGCCAAGGCTTAGGGGAGCTAAAAGAACGGCTCCGGCAAACGCTGGATTTGGGCCGAAAAAAAGTAACGCTGCTGATCCCCTTCCACCACGGGGAGGTGGTGGATCTTTTGCATCAGCAGGGGGAAATCCTCTCCTTAGCTTATGGGGAAACCGGCGTGGAAGTAGAAGCAATTTTACGAGAACCTTTGCTCAATCAAACCAGCCTGTTTCAAATAGAGGAATAAACAAACGCCGTACCTTTTTCTGGGTGCGGTGTTTTGTGTTGTTTTTGTGAAAAAATTGTCCCTTTGGATAACGAAGAATGCACCATTAAAATCACGGGAATTGATCCAGATAATACGTGGGGCTACACGCTGAATGCGGAATTGACCAACAAATCTTCGGAAAAAACCTATATGTTTTCCGTACTCAGCGCAACCATTAATGGCGTGGTTTGCGATCCTCTTTTTGCAACAGAGGTAACCCCTGGCAACAAATCTAATGAAGAAATCATCTTTTATAACAGTGCTTTTGAAGAAAACGGTATCACAGAATACACAGATATTGAATTGACTTTCTCTGTTTTTGACAGCAATGATTGGCTGGCGGATGCCGTTGCACAGACAACGTTCCATGTTTATCCCTACGGGGAAGACAAGGCTACGACCTTTGTGAGAGAAGCACAACCCACAGATACTATCCTGGTTGACAACGATAAGCTTACCGCCATTGTAACCGGTTATGAAATGGATGAAATCTGGGGCTACACGGTTAATCTGTTTTTGGTAAACAAAACCGATGTAGAAATTATATTTAGTGTGGAAAATGCCTCCATAAACGGTTATATGGCAGATCCCTTTTACGCCACTTCCGTACCTGCAGGAAAATGTGCATTCAGCTCCATGTCTTGGTCTGACAGCACCTTTGCAGAAAATGGCATTACTGACGTAGAAGAAATCCAATTTACACTTACGGCTTATGATGCCCAAAACTGGAGCGGAGATGCCTTTGCAAACGAAGCGATTGTCTTGCAACCATAAGAACAAGGAAAAGAAATAAAGGAGAAGAAAATGAAAAGAAGTATATTGTTATTGATTTCCGCAATTATTGGTACCGCATACTTAATCTATTTAATCACCTATTTCTCTGGAACCATTGCTACTTCAGAAGGAACAGAAGCCTTAGGTGCAGGTATTGCCACTGTTCTTGTTTTGCCCCATATGATTATGGTGGGTCTTGCTGTCATCTTCAGTTGGCTGGGCTGGGTGATCAGAGCACGTTGGGCTGCTTTAACCGCAGGGATTTTATATGCGGTATCGATTTTGCTCATGTTCATTTACGCTCTCTTTGTCGTTGTTGAAATGGTTCTTTGCTTCATTGCCTTTGCCAAGATGAAGAAAAAACCCGAAGTGGTTAGCCAGAATAGTTAACCACAACGACTTTCTGTTCTCCCTCGGTGGGGAATAACGTCAGTCTATTTTTGCTACCTTTTCTATCTGTGTATGCGAAACCGCTTGCCTTTATAGGGCAAGCGGTTTTTTATTCCGGTTGAGAGGGAACCGATGCTTTATGCAAGGCCAAAAACAGAATCAGGAATTCCAGAGCCACCCCGGGCAAAACCGGGTCGCAGAACAGCTGCACCAGGCCGAACAAATCCAGCACCCCTAAGACCAGGGTAAACAAGGAGCCTAAGACCACGGCGGCCAAAGCAGCTTTGGGGCTGACCCGGCCCTTGGCCCAAAGCAGGAAACACAAAGGCGCAAAAACCGTGCAGCAGCGTAAGGCCATGGAGAGGAAAGCGAATTTCAAAATGGTATCGCTCACCGGCGTAAAGGTGACCAAAGCCGCGGCCAACAGCACTAGGACAATGAGGATATTTTCTAGCTTTTGGGGGCTGATGTTGCGGAAATGCCCGGTACGCTGCAAAATATCCCGGTCAATCACCGTGGCGATGCCCAAGGAAAGCCCGGCCCCGGTACCCACAAAGGCAATAAACAGCACCCCCAAAATGAAACCAGCCAGCAAAGGAGACAAATTCGCATAATCCAAAATAAAGCTGGTTAAAGCAGTCTGGGCATTAAACAGTGCCGGGTCCGTCACGGTACGCATATATAAGCCCACCAAAATACCGAAAATCCCCACTAAGGGAATAAGGAAAGCAGCCACCAGGGCGCCCTTTTTCGCTTCCCTATCCGAACGGCAAGCCAGGATAGACTGGACATAGGTCTGGGTGGAAATCACCCCGAACAAAAGGCTCAAACAAGCGCCGGCGTCCACACCAAAGCCCCGGTTAAAGGGGCTTAAAAAATCCATACCGGTTTCCTGGCGAAAGGCGGTCAGCGCCTGGGCGAAGCCCTCTGCGCCGCCGAAGAATTTCCAAGCCAACAGGCCGCAAAGGAGCATGGCAGCGTAAATCAGCACCACTTTCAAAATGCCCACCATGCCCGCGCCTTTGGCGCCGCCGAAAATCACATACAGAATCATCATGGCCATGGCCAGGAAAATGGTGAGCCAATTGGGCAAAACCGGGCATAAGACCAGCAAGACCGCGGCAGAAGAAAAAAGCTGGGTCAAAATATTGATAAACGTACCCACGGAATTCAGCAAAGAGGTGGCTAAGCCCACGGAAGGGCCGTATTCCCTTTCCAACATTCCCATGAGGGTAGGACAATTCTCCCCACGCAAGGGCTTGATATACACCAAAGCCAAAAGCAGGCAGGAAATCCCCCCGCCTAAGGTAAACCACCAGGCGCTCAAGCCATAAGTATAGGCCAATTGGGCGGTACCCACCGTGGAGGAACCGCCCACAAAGGTCCCCATTAGCAGGCCCACCATTACCGGAGCGGAAAGGCCCTGTTTCTTTTGTCCCGTGCCCAAAGCGCCGCTATATACCGCGAGCCCCACAATGAGCAGGAGGATAATCGCAAAGCCCAAATAAGCCATGGTCTGTTACCCCCGCCTTAAGGCCATACTTCCTTTCTGTTATTCTTGCTTTTGCAACGGGGAAAGCAAGGCCAACAAAGCTGACGTATCCCCCGTATATTCTTCCAGGCGGCCGCTATCACTTAACTTGGTTAAGTCAGGGTCAATGGGCAGGCGCAGGGTCTTTTCTAAACCGTAGCGGTTAGCCACTTCTTTTACCTGGCTTTGGCCAAAAATCTCCAGTTCCTCCCCGCAGGAGGGGCAACGGTAATAGGCCAAATTCTCCACCAAGCCCAGGATAGGAATGGACATTTTACCTGCCATATGCACAGCCTTACCCACAATCATGCCCACCAGCTGCTGGGGGGAAGTCACCACCACGCAGCCGTCTACGGGCAGGGATTGGAACACCGTCAAGGGCACATCACCGGTGCCAGGGGGCATATCCACAAAGAGATAATCCAAATCCCCCCAAATGGTGCCGGACCAGAAATCCTTCACCACCCCGGCGATCAAAGGACCTCGCCAAATCACGGGATCATCCCCATGGGGCAAGAGCAAATTGGCAGAAATGATGCCCACGCCCCCTTTGCTTTTCACCGGCAGCATGCCTTGATCCGTAGCGGACAGGGGGCCTTCTACCCCAAAGAGCCGGGGAATGGAAGGGCCGGTGATATCCGCGTCCAAAATGCCGGTTTTATACCCGGCTTTGGCCGTAGCCAAAGCCAGCAGCCCAGTGACCGTGGATTTCCCCACGCCGCCCTTGCCGCTGACCACTGCCACCACATGGCGGATCTGACTTTGTTCATTCATGGGGAAACGCAAATCCTGCACTTCCCCGCAATTTTCTTTACTGCTGCAATTGGCACAACTGTGATCGCAAGCCATGGTTTTCTTCTTCCTTTCTCATGCGTATGGAAACAATACTCCTCTTACAATACAGCATACCCAAAAGCCAAGAAAAACATGGGGCTTAAGCTTTCCGCTTTGGCCAAGCATGGCCTTTAGGTAAATGGAACTGCGCATGAATTTCCGCCATGGTCTTTTTGACAAAAATCAAGCTCATGGTTAAGGAAATCAGCTCCGCCCCCAAATAAGAGAACCACACGGCATCCAAAGACCCGGTCAAGGATAAAACCCAGGCCAAGGGGATCAAAGCCCCCCATTGCCGGGCCAAAGAGGTATATAAACTATACATACTGCGGCCCAAGGCTTGGAAAGAGCCGCTTAATGGGATACACAAAGCAGCCACGGGGAAATGGAGGCTGATGATGCGCAAAGCAGGGACGCCGATTTCCAGCAAATAAGGGCTGGCGTCAAAAATCAGCAGCCCCAAGACCAAAAAGCAAACGTCGATCTTTGCGGCCAGCTGTATGGTTTGGGGAATACGGTCAATATTGCCCGCGCCGTAATTATACGCCAAAATGGGCATCATGCCATTGTTCATCCCCATGACCGGCATCAGCACAAAGCTCTGCATTTTGAAATACAGGCCATACACCGCCACAGCTGTGGTAGAAAAGCCGATCAAAATCCAGTTCATGCAAAAGACCATGACCGAGCTGACGGACATCATCAGCATGGAGGGGATACCGATGTAGAGGATTTTCCCCATCATCTTCCAATCCGGCGGCAAATTCTTCAGCCGGAAATGGACGTCGGGATTCATCTTCTTATTCACCAAAAAAGCCAGCAAAGCGCCCATGCACTAGGAAATCACCGTGGCGATAGCAGCCCCGGATACGCCAAAGTCCAAGGTAAAGATAAAAATGGGGTCCAAGACAATATTTAGCAAAGCCCAAAGCCCTGGGTCATCATGGTGCAAAGGGTACGGCCTGTGGCTTGCAAAATCCGTTCAAAGGTAACCTGGATAAACACGCCAATGCTCACCATCAGGCAAATCCACAAATAATTGGCCCCATAGGTGGCGATTTCTACGATATCCGTCTGGCTTTGCATATAAACTTCCATGCCAAAGGCCCCTAAGAGCAGGAAAAGCACATAGCCTATGGCAGCCAGGAGCAATCCCTGCATGGCTACGCGATTGACCATATCCTGTTGTTTCTGGCCCAAAAACCGGGCCAACAAAGCATTTACCCCCACGGCTAAACCTAAGCTCACGGCCATCAGCAAATTCTGAATGGGAAAAGCCAAGGAAAGGGCGGTCACGGCGTTTTCGCTGATTTGGGCCACAAAGTAGCTATCCACCACGTTGTAGCAGGCCAAAATCAACATAGACACCACCATGGGTGCGGCCATATTCAGCAGCAGCTTAGGAATGGGGGTAACGCGCATTTTGTTTTCTTTTCCGGCTTGGGGAAGTGTTTCCGGTTCTGTCATGTTCTCTCCATCAACCTTTCTTTTCCAAACAAACCGCTTCTATGCCCCTTATTTTTGCAGGCTTTGGCGGAGTAATTCTTCTTTAATGGCAAACAAAGCCGGGGAAAGATCCACATAATAATTATGGGGATGCTCAAACCGCTTTACCTCATCCCAAAGGGTATTCATTTCCTGCTGACAATAGGCGCGGATCTGCTCTAAGCTGGGCAAATCATACACCAGCTCCCCACCGCGGAAAATAGGCACCTGCAATTCCCTGAGGCGGAAATCCTGCACGGTTTTGCTCTTCCAAGTGGCAATGGGGTCAAAGAGATACAGGGGCTCCGTTTCTTTGATCACCTCATGATGCAAGGCAATATAATCCGCCATGGCTTTGCCTGTCTCCTTTTCATAGAGGCGATACACCCGTTTATAATGGGGATTGGTGATTTTCACCGGGTTATCGGAAATTTTGATCCGGGGCAAGATATTGCCTGCCTTATCCTCAATGGCAGCCAACTTGTAGACGCCGCCGAATACCGGTTCGCTTTTGGCGGTAATGAGTTTTTCCCCTACCCCAAACATGTCGATGCAAGCCCCTTGCCGCAGCAAATCGCTAATCAGCCATTCATCCAGGGCATTGGACACGGAAATCTTGCAGAAAGGCAAGCCAGCCTCGTCCAGCATTTTCCGGGCTTTCCTAGACAGGAAAGCCAAGTCCCCGCTGTCCAAGCGGATACCGCATTGCTTGAGCCCCATTTCCTGAAAAACGCGAATAGCATTGGGGATACCCGAACGCAGCGTATTATAGGTATCCACCAGCAAGGTGGCGTTATTGGGGTAAATCTCGCAATATGCCCGGAAGGCTTCGTATTCGCTATCGAACATTTGTACCCAAGAATGAGCCATGGTTCCGCCCGCCGGTACGCCGTACAAGGCGTCGGTTAAGGTATTGGAGGTACCGTGTACGCCGCCGATATAAGCAGCCCGGGCCCCCACCACAGAGGCGTCGGCGTTCTGGGCTCTTCTGGCGCCAAATTCCAGCACCACCCGGCCTTCTGCTGCCCGGACAATGCGGTTAGCCTTAGTGGCGATCAAAGACTGGTGATTCATGGCCAAGAGCAAATAGGTTTCGATGATTTGCGCTTCCACAGCATTGGCTCTGACTGTCACCAAAGGTTCCCCGGGGAACACGGGGGTGCCTTCGGGAATGGCCCAAATATCGCCGGTAAAATGAAAATCTGCCAAATAAGCCAAAAAGTCGGGATGGAACATGTTTTTGCTGCGCAGAAAAGCAATATCTTCCTGGCTAAAGCGGAGGTTTTGGATATACTGCACCAGCTGCTCCAAGCCAGCGGCAATCACATAACCCCCCGCATCCGGCACTTGACGGAAAAACATATCAAAATAGGTAATCTGATCCTTCAGCCCTTGGCAAAAATAGCCATTGGCCATGGTAAGCTCATAATAGTCGGTCAATAGAGAAAGATGATTCCGGTCCATGGCTTTTCCTTCCTTCCTGCTTGCCTTTAAGGGACGTACCCCAGGCTGTCTGAACCCTTATCATATACCCAAAAGGCGCAAAAAACAAGTCTTTCTTAGGTTTTAGCAGGAAATTTTTGTTTTCCCGTAAGAAAAACAAAAAACCGCCTGGGAAAACCCAGGCGGCAAAGCAAATCCCCTTATTGTTCTTTTTTCCCGCTGGAAAAACGGATCAGCAGGCTGGTGGATAAGATAATGGCCAAGCAAACCACGAACAAGCCCAGCATGCCCAAGCCCATCACTTCCAAGGAACGGATGAAATCTGTCATCATAATTCTCCTCCTTTTAGCCCAGCAGGGTTAAAATCATACCCCCGGCGATCACGGAAACAATTTGTCCAGAAACATTTACCCCCATGGCATGCATGAGCAGGAAATTCTGCGGGTCAGCCTCCAAACCCAGCTTATGCACAAGACGGCCGCTCATGGGGAAAGCGGAAATCCCGCAAGCGCCGATCATGGGATTGACCTTCTTCTTTAAGAAGAGGTTCAGGAACTTGGCGAACAGCAACCCCGCCGCGGTATCCACCACAAAGGCCACCAGCCCCAAGCCCATAATCATCAAAGTGGTCAGGTTTAAGAACGCTTCCGCCTGCATATTGGCGGCCACAGTCAGGCCTAAGAGCAAGGTGATCAAGTTCGCCAAAGCATGTTGCGCTGTGTCAGACAGGGAATCCAACACGCCGCATTCCCGGATCAAATTCCCGAACATCAAAAAGCCTACCAAAGCCACGCTTCTGGGCGCCACCAGGCCCGTTAAAATGGTAATGAAAATCGGGAACAAAATCCTGGTCTGACGGCTCACGGTTTTCGGTGCATAGGTCATGCGGATGCGGCGTTCCTTTTTGGTGGTGAGCAGTTTAATCACCGGCGGCTGCACAATGGGCACCAAAGCCATATAGGAATAGGCCGCCACAATTACCGCCCCTAAATATTTGAAATCAAAATAATTGGCCACAAAGATCGAGGTAGGGCCGTCCGCAGCGCCGATAATGGCAATGGAAGCCGCCTCCTCCAAAGAAAAGCCCAGCAACACAGCGAGGCTTAGGGTAAAAAAGATACCGAAATGGGCAGCCGCGCCAAAAATCATCAGCTTGGGATTGGTCAGCAAAGGGCCGAAATCAATCATGGCGCCGATACCGATAAAGAGCAGCAAGGGAAAAATCTCATTGGCAATCCCCGCTTCAAACAGCACATTCAAGGCGCCGATTTCCGCTACCCCGTCATAGACCTGGGTCACTGCGCCGCTCATGGGCAGATTCACCAAAATCGCCCCAAAGCCAATGGGCAACAGCAAGGAAGGCTCCATCTTTTTGCCAATGGCCAAATAAATCAACAGCCCGCCGATTACCCACATAATGACCTGTTCTATGGTAAGATTTCCTACGTTTTCAAATAAAGCCAGCATAACCCTTCTCCTTATGCTTCTACGGCAAGACAACATGCGCATCTTTACAACGAATCATTCTACCATACCCCCCCTGTAGAGGCAAGTTAAAATTGGGTTAAATCCGAAAATAAGGAAAAGCGCAGGAGCAGCAATCCTTCTACTGCCACCTGCGCTGATTTTCTAAAAACAAGGGGGGAGAGATTTTCCCCTGCCTTAGGCATCAAACAATGCCCTGGCCCAACATGGCTTCCGCCACTTTCACAAAGCCGCCGATATTGGCCCCT
>CAKRYM010000009.1 GCA_934427095.1 uncultured Bacillota bacterium
CAGTAGGCCTTTCTACAGGAAACGACACATCCTTTCTTGCTTTTTAATAGTAGATTCGGTATAATAAAATAACGATACGTTTGTGCTGTGATGTAAGAAAAATGGATTTATATCTCCATTTTGGCAGGAGAAAATAGATTAGGGAGAAAGCGTATGGCAAAGGATCAACATTCTGGTGAGAATAAATCCAGCTTTTGGCAGTGGTTAACTGGATGGGCAAAACAAAAAACAGCGGAAATATCTTCTGCCCAGGAATCCCTATCTGCAACGCTGGCCGAGGATTTGACGCCCACGCAAGAAGGGGAGGAGGCCTTGATGCCGACAGATAAGGGAGAAGATGCATCTAGCGCTTTAGCGGAGGATGCTGCTGCTCCATTGGGCGAGCAGTATGCCCTGTTGGTTCTCCCTTCAGAAAAAACTCCTGAACAATTGGCTGAGGAAGAAAAAAGCAAACGGTTAGCCGCCAAGAATGCTTTGATCGAAGCACGGCTGGCGGAAATTGAGCTGCGTCGGGTAAAAAACGACGCTAACCTTTTGCATGCTCGTCAACGGGTAGATCAGCTGCAAATGCATAGCATGGCCGCTCAACAGGAAGCCACTGCCGCGTTAGCTGCTTTGAATCAAGCAGAAGCAGATTATCAGAAGGCTGCTTCTGAAGCAGAAAGCCATCAGCAGGTGGAAAGTAATTTGCAGAAGGAATACGCCGCTCGATTAGCCCAAAACAAAGAGGAAAATAATCGTCGTCTGGCCGAAGCCCAAGAACGGTTAAGTGAACTATCTAGTGCAATTAAGGAGCAACGCCAGGCCATTGCGAAATATGCTGAGCTGATCCGCGCCGCTGAGGAACAGGTAGCGGACGAGGAAGCCAACCTGCGCCGGAAGAACGAGAACGGCGTCAGTAAAGTGCAGCAAATCATGAAAAAAGTGGCGGATATCCGTTCTGAAGCTGATGTGATCCAACGACAGCTTGCCGTCCATGAATCTCGCTTGATTAGTGATCAGAAAGAATATGAACAGAAACGGGCGGATTTAGCGGAACTGGAAGAACAGCAAAAAGCAGTCCAAAAAGATATGGCTGGGCAACGGCAGCAGGAATCCGATCTTCTTGACCAGAAGGAAAGGGAAACAAAGCAGCTGCAAAAGAATGGCGAAGCCCGCCTTGCTCCCGTTGGGCAAACAATTGCTGATTTAAACGTTCGGTTGGAAGAAAATCGGCAGGCCGAAGCAGAGGCTTTGACAGAAAAAAACAATTGGGAAAAGGCCCTGGAAAAGCTGGAACAGGAAGCAAAGGAAAACCAGAACCAGTTGCTCCAGAAAAAGGAAGCACTGCAAAAACAAAGCCTTTCTTTGCAGAAATTGCTGGATGATGGAAATGCTGATTTAGACCAGAAAAAACAGCAATATCAGGCTGCACAAAAAGAAGTGGAGAGTGTGGCTGCGGAATTGGTAAAGGTTAATGTCTTAGCCAAAACAGCCAGAGAAAGAGCAAATTTGGCTGCTGAGGCAGAGGAAGAAGCCCATACCGCCGCGGCAATGGTGGAAAAATTACGGGCAGAAGCTGCAGCGGCAAAAGGAGATAGTGATGATTCTTCCTCTCGTTTTCTGGGCGAAGCGGAAGCGATTTTGGTGATGACCATTGACAGTGCCAATGCTTTGGTGCAAGAAAAGGTGACCATTGCCCAGGAAGCTGCGGCCCAAGTCCGTGCTGCTGAGAGTGAGGTTGCGCAAACAGAGCTTTTGTCGCGAAAAGCCAACAAAACTGCAGAAGAAAAACGCATGGTTTGGTTGCATGCGGAAGAACATTATATAAGAAATTCTACCAATTGGTCGGCTGAAAAGGCCAATTGTCAGGCTGAGATAGAAAGTTTAGAATTAGACTTTCAGCAAAAACGCCGGCAGATGGAAGACCGGTTATCTGCTTGTCGGAAAGCACTGCAAAATGCGGAAAATGATTATCAATCTATTATAGAACGGGTTCAGCAAACAGAAGAATCCATTCAACGGGCAGAGGAAAGCATGGCTGCTTTGGCCAATCGGTTGAAAGAGGATGAAACAGAGCTGGAACAAAATTGGGCGGAACGGTTGCAGGATTGCCGGGAAGCTTTGGCATTGAAAGAAAAACATGCGGAAAGCCTGGAGGAAAGGATAGCCTCCGCTCGCCAAGAAGCAAATGAAACCGCTAAAATACTGGGGGAAAAGTTGGATAACTTTACCCGGGAAAAAGAACGGTTAAACCAATTGCTGGCAGAAAAGAATGAACAAGCCAGCGCTTTGGAAAATCAGGCCAATGCGGCAGAAACAGAATACAAAGGCGTACTGTTCTCTATTCGAGGCAATATCGACCATATTCAGGCTCAGCTACAACAGTACCGTATTGATGAAGAAAAAGCACAGAAAAGAGCTGAGCAAAAGGAACAGGAATATGGCGAAGCCAGTCAGGCGCTGGAAACCTTGGAATCCACCATTGCTCAAGAGCTGCTGAGCTTAGAGAATGCCCACCAACAGCAGCTTTCTCCTCTTACTGCTGCTAGCCAGTCTAGTGGAGAGATGGCAAGCCGTTGCAATGAAGAATTAAGTAAAAAACGGACTGCCACTGAGCAAGCTGTGTTGCAAGCAGCAGATATATTTGCCGCCCGGTTGGAAGCTGCCAACGAAGTGGCCATTGCGCAAGTAAATAATGGGATTTATCTGCTGCAAAGTAAAGAAATCCTTGTGCAACGGGAAACCGAGGAGAAGGAAGAAATTATGGCCGCTGCGGAACAGGCTTACCAAGCTTTAGAACAAGTGGCCGAACAACTTCGCGGGGAAGAAGACGAGATTAGCGCTAACGCCGACCGGAAATATCAAGAACAAGATGAGCAGACGGCGGCAGAAATTCAAGCCAAAGAACAGGAACTGCAAGAAGCAGATTTGGCTGCCGAGCAGATGAATGAGGAAGCGGTTAAGGCCGAAGCACAGATCGAAACCGCGAAAAAACAGATTCAAGAAGCCAAACATAACCTTTCCCAAAAGGAAGTAGCGAAAGAAAAGGCTTTGGAAGAAGCTGATGTCGAAGAAAAGGCTTTGACTTCAGCCTATGAAACCGCATTAGCCAAAGAAAGCCAAGATTTGCCGGGCTTAGAGGCTGCTTGTGCTGAGGCGATGCGCTTGGCAGAAGAACAGCGCAACGCAACGGAAGAAAGTGAAAACGCTTATGGGCTGCAGGCAGCTACGGTAGATGAAATGTTGCAGCAGGAAATGGATGCCCCGAAAATGCTTGCAGCTAGCATTGCTCATTTGGATGAAGAGCATCAGGCTTTGTTAGCAAAAGCACGGGAACAGTTGACGGAAGTACAGCAGCAACAGAAAGATTTGCAATCTGCTTACGCAGCAAGTGCGAAAAAAGCCGAACAGGCTGAACAGATCTACCAGCAAAATCAGAAGCATTACGATCAGTTGATGGCAGAACTGGAAAACTGCCGCAAGCAGGCAGAAGAAACATTGGCCAATTTGGATCAGCAGCTGATTTCCTTGGAACAGGAAGCAAAAACCAAAGAAAACAGCTTCCATCATACTGAGGAAACCTTGATGAATAGCAACACCCTGATTCAGCAGGTGGAAACGGCTTATACGGAAGCGCAAATCGCTTATGCTAAGGCCGAATCCGAACTGCGTTCTGCTCGCACAGCAAAAGAAACCGCCGCTGCTTTGGCCAAACAAGCAGCCAGCGCCAAGGGATCTGTGGATAGCACCATGGCGGATATTTTGTTCCGGGCTTCGGAAGGCTTGCGTAATGCGGTAGATAATGCGGAAGCAGTTATTCAGGAGAAGCAAGCTGCCTTTGTGCAGGCTGAACAAAAACGTAGTGCAGCTGCTGAGGACCGGGAACGGGTCTTGGCGAAAATTGCCGAAGCGCCTACCCGTTTAGAACAAGAGCAAGCGGATTGGTTGGCTGCTTCTGCTGCTTATGCGGAATTTCAGCAAGGATTCCAGGCTAAGAACGATAAGGTGAAGGCAGAATTCGCCGAAAAACAGCAGAAATTGCAGGGACAGCTGCAGGCAGCAGAACAAAAGTTAGCCGCCAGTCAGGAGGAAGCTGCCACCTTTGCTGCTAAGGCAGAGCAGCTTAGCCAGGAACTGATGGCTGTGGCGGTATCCGTAAACCGGGCCAATCAAGACGTACAGACCATAGAGCTGGATCGCGAAGAAGCCATAGAAAGCGTAAAAGCAGAAGCAGCGGAGAAACAGGAAGCCTTGAAGGAAGCGCGGTTAACCGCACAGGAAATCGCCGCGCAGTTGGAAGAAAATCTCAACAGCCGCCGAGCTTGGGCAGCGGAAGCAGAGAAAAGAGCTACAGCAAAGCAGGAAGCGTTGGCCGAGGCTCAGGCTGCTTTTGCCAGCTTCCAGCAGGAGCGTACGGCACAGTATCAAGGGGATTTAGCGGCTTTGCGTCAGAGAAAACAAGCTGCGGTAGACGAGGCCAATATCGCTAGAGAGGATTTGGCTGCTGCTTTGGCTGAAGAGGTCCGCTGTGAAGAAGAACAGGCTGCTGTGAAGGAAAAACTTTTGCAAGCCATTTTATTGCGGGATGAACTGACACAGAGTTGCCAAGAACTACGAGA
The DNA here is from genome assembly GCA_934427095.1 of uncultured Bacillota bacterium. Taxonomy (GTDB): domain Bacteria; phylum Bacillota; class Dehalobacteriia; order UBA4068; family UBA4068; genus RGIG3155. The sequence continues at coordinate 4,602 of CAKRYM010000009.1, forward strand.
GAAACGGGAAAAGACACTGAAGGCAGTGGAGGAAGAGAAGTTACGCTCTTTAGGGAAAAAAGCTTTGGAACGCATGACGGCAGAGGAAAAAGCTGCCGCCGCCCAGGAAGATTTCCAAAAGAAACAAGTACTTTATGGGCAGGCTGCTAGAAAATTGGCGGAAATCCGTTCCAGCATTAAGCTAGCAGAAACCAAACTGGAGGATACGCGGCGGGAATGTGAAAAAGCGCTTTCCTTAGCCCGGGTAAAAAAAGCTGTATTCCAGTAAACTGGGTCGCTAGTTGAAAAGGGATTGACAGATCGGAAGGAGCTTCCGAGATGATTAAACCTCTGCAAAGAGGTGCGTATATGAGGACAAACCTATGGACAATATCATGGACACAACGCAAATCCTGGAAAAATCCAGATCCGTTGTGGATTCTCTAGCTGAACAGGGAAACAACGGCATTCAGGAGGCAGTTACTTTAGCAGAACAGCAGGCGCATCTTTGCGCTCAGGAATGGCGTCAAGCCACAAAAGCTGTGGAGCTTACTGCCAAACAGGAAAAGAGCGTACAGGACGCACGATTAGCTGGGGAAGAGAAGCTTGCTTTAGTGTTAGCAGAAGAAGCTGATGCCAAATCAGCAGAGGATATCGTGCGCCGTATGGTGGAAGACGCTTGCCGGCTCAAAACCGATGCCAATAAAGGCACAGCAGAGATTATGGGTAAAGCGGAAATGGTGTTAGGCGATACGTTACGTGATGCAGAAGCCTTCCATTTGCAGAAAATTGCCCAACGGGAAGAAGTAGAAGCCGCAATGTCCAGGCTTTATGCTACGGAAAAATCTGTTCGCTACACCATGGCGAAAGCGCAGCGAAATGAAGGCGAAAAATTGCTGGCAAAAATGATTGCGGAAAAACAGCTTTCCATTTCCATTGCAGAAACGGATGTGGTGAAGCTACGCAATCAGCAAGAAGCATTGAATCAGCAACGTGATACCCGACAGGAAACCTTAAAAGGTTTGGATCGGGATATCGATACCATGGCAGATAAAATTCGCGAGCTGGAACTTGCCTGTGATGAGGCGGAAAATCGTCATACCCAACGGCAAAAAAGTTGTCAGGGCGATTATGATTTGGTTTTCCGACAGCTGGATGATACCATGCATCAGCTGAGTTACCGCAGAGAAACCTTGGAAGAAAAATTAGGCTCAGCTCAGGCAAAAGTAAAGACTGCAGATGCGGATAATCAGGCTGCGACAACAGCCTTACAGGAGTTGCGCCAGGAAACAGAGGATACCCTTGCTGCTGCACAGGCGGAACAGGAAAAAGAAACCGCCACACTGGAAAAAGACCAGGCAGAAGCAGATGCAAATCGGGAACAGATGATTCTGGCCAGGGAAGAAGCTGCACAGCGTCGGCTGGAAGCGGAAGCGGAACAAGCACGCCTGCAGGCCTTGGTGGATGATTTTGCGGAAAAAGCGCAGGAGGCCTTGGCAGAGGAAGAGTCGGCCAAAGAAGCAGTGGAAACCACTAATCGATTGGCAGAAAATGCTACGCAGATTCGGGATCCCTTTAGCTCCTCTTTCAGCAGCGAGAGTTCCAAAGTCCTTTCCCATGCCCAAGAAGTCCTGCTGGAAGCGGCTGCCTCGGCCAAACAGCTGATGGAAGAAAAAGGCGCCGTCCGTCTGGCCGCAGAAAAAGAACAAGAAAAGCAGACGGAAAATCTGAATCAAGCCATTGCTGTTTTGGAAGAGCGGCAACAGGAGTTGGAGGCCGCTCATCAGCGGGAAGCGGACGCAGAGCAGGCTTGGCAAGATGCTTGTGAAATGCTGACTAAGCGCTGCCAGGAAATGACCGCGCATTATGAAGAATTGAAAGAGCATTACGCAGGCTTGTGCAAAGAATCAGAAGCTCGCAATGCCCAGACCCAAGAGTTGCTGGAAAAGGCGATTCAGGCCCGGGACGAAATCGAGCAAGATTTGTCCGCAGTGAAAGAAAAAATGGAAGGGAATGAAGCCGAGCGTAAGCAAGCCCAGGAGGAAATGGCTGAAAAGTTGGCCAAACTCCAGGACAAAGCTGACGAAGAATTAAACGGGTTCAGAACCAATCTTACCAAGGTGCAGCAAGAAAAAACCACTTTGGACAGCCAAAAAGAGCAGCTTACCGCGGAGCTTTCTGCTGTGGTAGGGGAATTAACCACTTTGGCTGAACAGATCTTGGCCGCCAATACTACGGTAGATGATCTAATTCAGCAGGGCATGAATGAAATTAGCTCCATGAAGGAAGAAGTGAAAAAACTTCTTGCTGCTGAAGAAGAAGCACGTCTTTCTGCTGGCGAAGCTATTGCGCAAATTAATGCCGCGGCTTCTTTAGGGGATCAGTTAGCCAATAATATTTATCCGGAAAACATAGAACCTCTCGCAGAACAAGAGGAAGAGCCTGAATCCGCAGCCGATTTGGTTGAACCTGCTGAAAGCGCTGCTTGGGAAAGCCTAGAAGAACAAGACTTTTCGATAGATGCAGGCTGCTTTGACGCCATTGAACCAATTTCTACGGAAGAAGAAGCTGCTGAAAGCGATATCTTCCTGGAAACAGAAGAATGCGCCCCTCAACCCCAAGAAGCAGCTGAAGTGGATGAAGAAGCAGTTCGTATGGTTGAAGAAAACGAACCGAAATCCTTGGCAGATTATATGGCGGCTATTGCTAAGTTGGAAGCAGAAGTGGGCCAGCAGAAAAGAGAGCAGCCTGAAACAGAAGAGGTTGAGCCGGAAATTGCTCAACCGGAAGAAGTTGTAGCGGCTGAATCTCCGTCCCAATGCCAAGAAAATTCTGCTAGCCAGAGTGATGATGCTTGTCCTGGGCAAGAGGAAGAGATAGTAGAGACCGAAGAAGAGGTTTCTAGCCCAGAATCTTCCGCAGAACAAAAAGAAGCGGCTGCTGAGACTCCACTACAAGCTGAGGATGAAGTAATCCGTGCTATTTGGGGAGATCAACCCATGACCGCTGAAGATCGGGAATACACCAAGCATTTACAAACCCTTAGCGATGCTTTATTAGAAAATACCGCAGCCATTGCAGCGTTGAATGCTTCGGTAAGCGCAACAGCTTGGCATTCCAACTTGGATATGGGAGAGTCTACTCCTGCAGAAACAGCAGCTGCTGGGCAAGAAGAAAAGGACCAAGCCGATGTGGAGCTGGATATCCCGGATCTCTTAGGTGGTCAGGAAATGGGCGGTCAGGGGCTAGATACACCATATATTAGCGACGCTAAAATGGAAACAACCCCTGAGCCGGAAATAGAAGAACCAAAAGCAGAGGAAGAACCACCCAAAAAGAAACGGAGATTCTCATTCTTTTAAAAATAGATTGACAACAACCTGGATTTGTGATAACATTTTTATGTTGCCTATCCGCACCGAGAAGGCCAAAAGTTCGCAATTGCGGCGCCTTAACCGGGCGAGACTACCAGAAGAGGAGGTGCAACTATGTTCGCGATCATTGAATCCGGTGGTAAACAGTACAAAGTCGCTGAAGGCGATGTGATTCGTGTTGAACTGTTGGATGCAGAAGCAGAAAGCTCCATTTCCATTGATAAGGTCTTAGCTATTTTTGATGGGGATAAGCTCACTGCTGGTAAGCCTTATGTGGAAGGCGCATCCGTAAAATGCAAAGTACTGGAACATGGCAAGGCCAAGAAGGTCGTTGTTTTCCATTACAAACCGAAGAAAAATATCCGCAAGAAGGCCGGCCATCGTCAGCCTTTTACCAAATTGCAGATTGAATCTATTGCTCACTGATTTTTATCGTGAGTTTTACCAATTCCCCATAAAGGAGGGACATCCATGGCTCATAAAAAAGCAGGCGGTAGTTCCCGTAACGGCCGTGACTCTGCTGCGCAGCGTTTGGGGCTGAAAGTCGGTGACGGCCAGCAGGTTCATGCTGGTAGTATCCTTGTTCGCCAGCGCGGCACCAAGTACCATCCGGGCAATAATGTCGGTCTTGGTAAAGACGATACCTTGTTCGCAATGGTCACTGGTAAAGTCAAATTTGAACGGAAAGACCGGGAAAGAAAGCAAGTTAGCGTTTACGAAAACTAAATGTTTTACCGCAGCCGAAAAGGCTGCGGTTTTTTTATGCAAAAAAAGAAGGCCTCTTGGAGGCCTTCTTTTTTGTATGGGTTATGTTGGTTATTTTTTGAAGATCAAGCGGCGCAGCTCTGCTTGCAAGCTAAGATCGCTATCTTCCTCTTCGTCATCCGCTTCTGCCTGTGGTGCCTCATTGGTTGAAACATCTGCGCTAAGCTGCTCTTCTGCTGCTTGGGCAATAGCAGCCAGTCGGGCGGTTTCTGCTTGTTGCGTTTGGCGGGCCTGCTCTTCTGCTAGGGCAGCTTCCTCCTCCGCAGCTCGTTGCGCTGCCTCTTCCTCTGCCTGAATACGGGCAGCTTCTTGCTCTGCGGCTAAGAGCGCAGCCTCTTCTTCCGCTAAGAGGCGTGCAGCTTCTTCCTCTGCCGCACGACGGGCAGCCTCTTTTTCTGCTTGGATACGAGCCGCTTCTTCTTCTGCGGCCCGACGGGCTTCTTCCGCTGCGCGAATGCGTTCTAATTCCGCTGCTTCCTCTTCTGCCGTGGGCTCGGGGGCTTGGCTTTGTTCCTGCCAGGCTTTGGATAACTTTTCTAAACAAGATAAGTCATTGCCATCCAGGACATCCCGGAGCATGTCAATATCCATGGCTAGACGTTCTGCTTCTTTTTGCGAGTGGAGAAGATCAGTTTCTAACTCTACGGATTTTCGTTGCGCCTCAATCTTTTCTCTGGCTTCTTGGGTTTGTTGAACGGCATTTGCTGCCAACATGGAATACAGCTCTGCTTCTGATGCACGATTGTCGGTTGGCGCAGTGCTCGCTTCTTCCTGGGCAATTTCTTCTGCGATTTCTTCTTCCAGAGTTTCTTCCTCTATGGCCTCATCCTCTATGGCCTCTTCTTCCAGGGCTTCCTCTATGGCCTCATCCTCCAGAGCTTCCTCTGCCAATTCTTCTTGTTCTTCTGGAGAGGGGGAGTCCAACTCTTCTAGACTTTCTTCGTCATCTTCTATGGGGAGGGTTTCAGCCAGGTCAAAAGGCGCTAATGTTGGCTCTTCTGGGAATCCAATGGCTTCCATGGAAATCACTTCCGCCAGTTGTTGCTGTTGTGTCCCGGCAATTTCGCTGATTCTAGCGATTTCCTGCGCTATTGTATCTAATTTTGCCTCCTCTTCTTCCTCAGCTTCAGGGAGGACCTCAGCTACCTGAACCTCCGTTTCTTCTTCTTCCTCAGCTTCAGGGAGGACCTCAGCTACCTGAACCTCGGTTTCTTCTTCTTCCTCAGTTTCGGGAAGGACCTCAGCTACCTGAACCTCGGTTTCTTCTTCTTCCTCAGCTTCGGGGAGGACCTCAGCTACCTGAACCTCGGTTTCTTCTTCTTCCTCAGCTTCTTCGGAGGAGAAGAAAGACGAGTCATCTAACAAGAAGGAATAATCAAGGGAATCTGCTCCCAATAACGAAGGGTCAAGGATCATATGCTCTTCTTCCATACCCGCTAAGATGCTTTCCGCAGTCTCTGTTATGGTGTTGGGTAGGGGAGATATGTTTTCTTCAGTTGGCTCCGCTGCTAAGGTTGCCTTTGCTGCTTCAACCACGTTTTGCAATTCAGTTTCCACTGTTGCGGCAGCATTTTGCACTTCTTCCGCAGAGGGGAAATGATCAAAGGTTTGCGCAACAGAAGCATCCCTTAATCCCAAATCCGTAAATTGCTGCATGGCAATGAGTTGGTCTAAATCCAGCAAGGCAGAGGTATCAATTAATTGCAACTGATCCACGTTAGGCAGAGCTTCTTCTTTATTTTGGAAATTGCTGTGGGAAAGAATTTGATAATCGTCCATTTTTTCCGGGAACAGCAAATTCAGCAAATTATCGATTTCCGCTTCATCAACGGGGTCGGTTTTTTCTGTCTGCTTGGGTAAAGTAATTTCTTCATCTCCCTGTATCTGGGGGATGGGATCTGTCAGCAAAGCAAAGGCGGGTAGTTCTGGCTGAGTGATATCAAGGGTAGGTAAGGGGAGAGAATTCTCCATCTCTTTCCGCAATGTGGCCGCCTTGTCTAATAAAACCTCGCTTTCTGTCAGAAGATGTTTATCTGCGGTGAGTTGCTGATGATTTTGTAGATGCTCTTTATAATAGGCTTTCGCCTGTTTTAGGGCTTCTTCTAGGCTTAGCTGTCCGGTAAGTTGTTGCTGGTTTCGTTCTTGTATGGTTTGCAGTTTTTCTGCCGTTTTGGGGCCCAGGGCCGCCAACAGATTTCGCAGATTGTCCTCTGTGTTTTGGAGTTTATATGTGGCTTCAATTTCTTTTTTGATGTGATTTCCTAGCTCTTTTGCTTTACGATGAAGAACATTATCTTTTTCGCAGGCATTGGTGATCTGGAATTTTAGTGCGGTATTGAGCTTTAGCTTTTCTTCTTCGATTTGACGTTGTAGAATACTAATCCGCTCTTTTACCTGGTCCCGCTCGGTTACAGCTTGTTGATAACGCTGCTCAATCTCGGCTAAGTGTTTATCTGCCTCTTCCTTAAGCTGTATTTTTTCTTGTACCGTATTTTTGCTTTTTTCCAAAGTCAGTTCAGCCAATTCCTTTTTCTGTTTGCATACCGTTAGGGCTAAAGCATGATTTTGGTCTTGCTGTTTTTCTTCCTCTTCTGTTTCTCGACTGAGGTTACGCCATTCTTCTTCTTCCCTTTGTAGTAAGGCGCTTTCCTGTTCGTAACGGTCCTTTAATTGCTGGAATTCTGCCTTTTGCGCGGAAAAATCATTCTCGCTCAGGTTATCCTGGACAGAGAGTTCTTGCCAAATTTGTTCCTTTTCTGTCAACGCGGCTTGGGCATTTTCCATGGTATTTTGCAGTACCTGCTCTGCGTTGGATAATACGGAGGTAGCTTCGCTTTTCATGCTGGAACGAGCCGAGCGGATATTTTCCATCATATGCTCAGTTTCCGTCAACGTAATACGAGCCTTATCCCGCGCAAGTTCTGCTTCCTGTTTTTGTGCCTGTAGTTCAGCAAGGGCAGAAGCGGCTGCTTCTACTTCCTTTTCCATTCGGCTAATATCATTGGCCAATTGGGTGATGCATTCCCGCTGCTGATTGATGTCTGCTTCCTTCTGGGCCAAGCGTTCCTGATTAGCCTGTTTCATCTGGGTGAGTTGGCTTTCCCCAACGGTAGTTAATTCCTGTTCTTCTTGGTTAAGATTCTGGAGCTGTTGAGCGGCTTCATTTTCTTGTTCCTTGGCATTTTTTATGGCTTCCGCAGCGCTATCGGCTTGTTTGTTCAGGGATTTCTTAGTGTTTAATAATTCTGCTACTTTTTCTTCAGCAGCAGAAATACGGGAAGCTGGGGTTTCAAGCTCGCTGGTCAAGGTTTGAATGGTTTCTTGCCGCTGTTGTTCTTCTGACGCCAACTGTTGCGTTTCATCCATCAGGGTTAGATGCTGGTTAAGAATATCCGTGAGCTCTTCGCGGTCTTGCGCAATGATTCGGTATTGTTCTAGCAAGGTTTTACGCAAACGAGTAATTTTTTGCGCTGTATCTTCCACGATGACTTGATACCCAGCGTTTACGCATTCTTCCTCTTGCTTGCCCCGTTGTAAAAGGGCAAAGTTCACACGCAATCTTGCTGCGGCGCAGGAGGCTTGCAAAGCGAACATATCGCTTTCTTTTTCCAGGCGGCGTTGCCTTTTTACCTCTACCTCTTCTTCTGTTGTGTTTGTCACAGTAAGCAAAGCATCCAATGCTTGCCGTAATAGCTGATGGTAGGTGTTTTCCCCAGAGGTATCCTGACTTTTGATTTCTTCCGTAAGGGAAATGGCTTTTTGCCGGGATTTCTGCGAACGATCTTCATCTATCAACAGAGATTGTAGCTCTGTGGCAACACGATGGTACTGATCCTCCAGCTCCGTAATGGTTGCAGCAGAATGAATGATTTCCATATCCGCTTTTTCATATTGTTTAACGTGGTCTTCATATTGTGTGCGGGCTTTTTCCAGAGCGGCAGTCCTTTGCTGGCAGGCTAAGTCGTATTGCTCTGCCGCTTGGATGAGCGCGGTTTTTTCCTGATTGAGCATATTTGGCTCCTTTTCCATGCTTAGCTCCTTTAGCGTTTATTCCCGGCAGCCCAGCGTTCCGTTTCTTTGGAAAATCTGTTGCGATTTTTGCCGCGGCCGCAATGTTCTCGTTGTACCCGATTCAGGCGTAGCATCTCTGATCTTTCCGCATAGGCTTTGGCCGCCTTAAACTGTTCGGCTGCGATCTTTGCAATGGCGTCCCGATCGTTAATTTCCCGTTCCAAGACAATGGCGCGGACAGAGGCTTCCGTTTCCGCACGTTCGGAAAGCATCCAATGGGTAGTAACCTCATCTAGAAGGGTTTCCATCTCTTGTAAAGAGGTTTTCAGTTGAGCAATCTCTTCCTGGAGGGTTGCTTTTTCCTGCTGTCCGTTGACTAGGCTTTGTTGGTCTTGTTGTACTTTGTTTTCAATGGCTTCCTGTGCCTCTGTCTGCGCTTCTAGCGCTAGACGCATGGTCTCCTCTTGCTCTGGCAAAATCCTATCCAGCGCAGATTGGGTGGAAGCGATTGCTTGCTGATGATAGTGCTTTTCCTCCGTAAGGGTATCGATTTCTTTCTGTAAAGCGACTAGGTGCCCGGAGAGCTCCTCCAGCCGATTTTCTTTGCTTTGCTTTTCATGGAAAAGCCGCATATAGTCCTCCCGGCTGGAAGTAAACAACGCCTTATCCTGTTGTGCGTTAAGCTCGGCCCGTCTGGCTTGCTCCCGTATTTCATCTGCCTGCGCCTTATCCAACCACCGCATGGAATCGGGGTTAATATCCGGCGTATAGCGGGCTTTCATTTTTTGAATACGGTTTTCCAGCTGATCTGTGGTGATGAGTTCCAGACGTTCGGTGGGCGTCAATAGTTCGCCTAGAATCAGCTGCTTTAACTGGGTTTGTTCTTTTTCCCGTTCCGCATCTTCTTCCGCTTGTTGTTTGGCTTCTGCGGCTAATGCCAAAATAGCAGCATTTTCTTGTGCTTCTCACCGGCGCCGCTCTTCACGCTGTTTTTGCTGGCGGGCGGTTTCTTCTGCCCAAGCTTTGGCTTGGCGTTCTGCTTCTTCCGCTGCCGCAAGTTGGGCTTGGTATTCTTCGCGAACGGTTTGTAACAGGCTTTCCGCCGCAGCTTTGCTTTCTTGGAAAAGGGCTTGGCAGATGGTGTTTTCTGTTTGCTTCAGGCAAAGTTGGTGATGCTTCCGTTTGGCTGTTTCCGCAGTAAAACGGGCCTTAGTCAGGGTTGCCTCTAATTGCAATAATTTTTGTTGCAAGGCTTGGTTCATGGGCCCCATTTGCGCATTTTCTTGCTGAAACTGTTCTTCCGTATGGATTTGGGTTTCTTCTTGTTGCTGGAGTAGGGCGTCCTTTTGCTTTTGTAGGACCAGGGCTTTTTCTTGCAGTCGTTCCAATTTTTCCGTGATGGTTGCTACTTCTTGCAAACAAGCTTCATATTGTTTCGTGCATTCCTGTACTTGGGCTTCTGCGGCCTGTTTTGCATTAGCATTGCTGCGCTGATTTTCTTCCAAATGCCAACGTAACTGTGCTAAAGCATTTTCTCCGGTGGATAGAAGCTGGTCGTAATCTTCTTGGACAGCTTTTTCCTGGCGGATTTTTGCTTCCAACTGGTGCGTCCACTGTTTGCGTTCTACTTCTTGTTGGAGACGGGCGGTGAATAATTTTTCTTGAACATCACGGGCTAATTCCAACATAGCCTGCGCTTCTTTTTGCCGGAAGGCAGTTTTATCTGCTTGGGCTTGTAGTAATTCTTCTTTTTGTTTTTGTAGGTCAGAAGCTTCTTTGGTGGCAATGAACAGCCCACGCTTAGCTTTTTCTATTTTTCGGCGCAAATTACGTACATTGGTGATATTGGCGTAGGAGGCCTTTTTTAGCCACTTCATTTCTTTTACTGTGGCTTCATAGGCATTACGCTTCTCCGCCAATGTTTTGGCCCGCTGCTCTTGATAAGCCTTAATCACTTCGCTAAGCTCCAAGGTTTCCTTTTGCGCGGCTTGGCAATTCTGTTCTGCTTTTGTCAAAGCGGTTTTTGCTTGTTGCAGCTCTTGGTTTTTTCCCTCTTGTTGCTCTGTTAGATTGCGGATGTGGGCTAACAGTTGATCTCTCTCTGCTTGTTTAACGTCATACAGCGTTTGGGCATCTTGGGCGGAGCGTTCCAAAGAAAGGGCCATTTCCGCTAGAGAATCCCGCATATCCGAAGAGGCATTATCCAAGGCGATTTTGGCATCTTGCACGAGGTCTGCGGCAATGGTAGCCGTACCTTGTAAATCTTGTAGCTGAATATCCAACTCCGCCAGTTGGGTTTTACCTTCTTCTTGGGCTTCGGCAATGGCGTCTACATCTTCGGCTAAACTCTGGGTGATACGCCGCTGTTGATTATAAATATTCCACTGTTCAATGACCCGCTTGGCAGCTTCTTGCGCATGGACAGTCAAGTCCGTGGTTTTTCGCTCGTCTTCACGGTAAAAGGCCCTTATTTCCTGGCTTAGCTTTTGATGGCGTAGACTGATGTTTTTCAGGGCTTCTTGGGATATTTTGGCAAGCGAAGAGACTTTTGTGAGCTGTGGCATCTGCTTTTCCAGATGGTCTTGGGCAGCTAAAGCTTCCGCCTGGGCCGCAGCCAATTTGCCGTTGTACTCTTCTAGCAGGTTTTGGGTTTCTGTATTTAACTGCTCGGTTAGATTGTCCAAAGCGTTTTGCCGCTCGGTCAGCAATTGCTCTGCTTTTTCCAATTGCGCTGTGATATAATCCAGTTTTTGCTGGGCATGGGCCAAAGCCGCTTCTGCAGCGCTACGTTCCATTTGTCGTATAGCCAATTTTACAGAGGCTTCTTTGGTAGCCTTTTTCAACTGGGCGTCCTGCCGTTGGAATTCATCCACCAGCGGCGCTTGGTTTTCTTCTTTTTTTGCGCTGATCTGGGCCAATTGCTCTTTGGCAGCAGTTAATGCCGCCAATTGGGCTTCGCAATTCATAGTGGCTTGGGTGGAATGGTTCAGTAGCTCTCTTTCTTCTACCTCCAATTGCTGCTGTTTGATGGAAAGCTGCTGTATATGTTCGCGGTAATCCGCTTGGATTTTGTTGATATTTTCTTGTTGGGTTAACCGAATCAGTGCGAATTCTTTTTGCTGGGTGGCAATGGTTTGAATTAGCGTATTTTTTTCTTCCGCTAACCGATTCACTTCTGCCTGGGTAGTATCTACAACGGCTTGTGCCTTTTCGATCTGTTGTGCAAGAGCTTCTCCCTGGTCGGCTTCTGCCAGGGACTGGGTTAAGCAGGCTTGATAAGCTTCTTCCATGGCAAAAAGACGCGTTTTTTGTTCTGCTTGTGGCAGGGATGTGGCTGGGTTGGTCATGTGGTCCTCCATCTGATATCCCTGTTTGCTGGGATCTCTGTTGAATAAAGACAAACAGAATGTCGAAGTATAAATCATAGACCTTCTTATATATATACATATTCATTATAACAGATTGGCCTTTCCCTGTCATCAATTTTCTTCTCCTTTTCTCTTATCATATAGGAAAAGGTTTATGGGCAAATGATCATCCTTTGAAGAAAATAAAATTTCTGTGTAAGAAGTTTGTGTGTGTAGAAAAAGAAGAAAACCGCTGCTGGTGACAAGGAGAATTTTGTTTGTTAAAACAAAGAAGGTGGAATCTTCCTTTGTTGAATTGACGAATCCTTGACTTTTTGTGTATAATAATATTTTAGAATACGGTTATCGATAGCTCAGTAGAAAAAAGCAAAGAAAGTGGAATTCATATGTTTGCAGATTATGCGAAAATTTATCTAAAAGCTGGCGATGGTGGAAATGGCGCAGTGGCCTTTCGCCGGGAAAAATATGTCCCTCTGGGCGGCCCCGCTGGCGGCGATGGGGGCCGTGGCGGCCATATTATTTTCCGCGGCGACCCCATGCTAACCACATTGATGGATTTTAAATATAAACGCCATTATAAAGCAGAGCGGGGCAAAGACGGCATGAATAAGAACATGACCGGCGCCAATGGAGCGGATATGCTTCTGTTGGTTCCTTGCGGCACGATTATCCGTAAAGAAGACGGCACGCAATTGGCCGATATTTCTCAGCCGGGCCAGGAATTCGTGGCGGCAAAAGGTGGCCGAGGTGGCCGGGGTAATGTACGCTTTGCCAATGGCAAGGAAAAAGCCCCGGCTTATGCCGAAAACGGCGAACCGGGACAGGAAATGTATGTTGTTCTGGAATTAAAGCTCATTGCTGATATTGGGCTGGTGGGCTTGCCTAATGCTGGCAAATCTACCTTGTTGGCGCGTACCACTGCAGCCACGCCCAAAATTGCCAATTATCCTTTTACCACCCTGGCGCCAAATCTGGGTGTGGTACAATTGGACGAGGAAAATAGTTTTGTGATGGCAGATTTGCCGGGGCTGATTGAAGGCGCTGCTTCCGGCATTGGCTTGGGCCATCGTTTCCTGCGCCATGCTGAGCGAAATCGCGTATTGATTCATGTGTTGGATATGAGTGAATTTGCGGTTAAGCCGCCGGCTGAAAGCTTCCGTCTGATTAATGAGGAGCTTTCCCTTTATCGGACCGACCTTTTGCAGCGGCCTATGGTCATCGCTGCTAATAAAGTAGATATGCCTGGGGCAGAAGAGAATTTGGCAGCCTTACGGCAGGAACTGGGGGATACCTACGAAATTTTCCCCATTTCTGCTTTAACTGGACAGGGCGTACAGCCTTTACTTTGGCGGGTAAAAGAACTATTGGCCGAAGCACCCCCCATTTATCTTGAGGACAATAAGGACGAAGTACGCTATACGGTTGTCCGGGAAGAAGAACCTTTCCAGATTCAACAGGAAGAAGAGGGCTTCTGGCGCGTCGGTGGGCCGCGGGTGGAAAAATTGGTTTCCATGACGGATTTAAATAATGACGATGCGGTTCTGCGCATGCAACGTTTGTTTATTAAAATGGGCCTGGAGGACGCTTTGCGGGAAGCAGGCGTGCAACCGGGCGATACGGTTTGCATTGGGGAGAATGAATTTGAATACGAAGAATGATTGCCGTATTGGCATTATGGGCGGCACCTTTGACCCTATTCATAATGGTCATCTGCATTTAGCCCTAACCGCCATGGAGCAGCTGCATTTGACCATGGTATTGTTTGTGCCCAATCGTGTGCCGCCTCATCGTGCGCATACGGACTGCGGGGTGGAGCATAGAGAGGCTATGGTGTCTTTAGCCATTGCTCCTTATCCGGGTTTTTCCCTTAGCCGTGTGGAGATAGAACGGCCCGGCTATTCCTATGCAGTGGATACGGTAACTACCCTTAAGGCGCAATATCCTGAGGCGGAGTTGTTTTTCTTAACTGGGGCGGATTCTGCCTTGACCGTGGCCAGCTGGGTTAGATCAGCAGAATTATGTCATCTGTGTCATTTTGTCGCGGCGGCGCGGCCTGGTTTTGATTTGTCCCGCTTAACGCAGTTGCCAGAATGTTGGCAGCAGAATATTCAGGTGATTCCCAGCCAGGAAATGGCGGTTTCCGCAACGGAAATCCGTCGTCGCTGCCGGAAGGGAGAGTCCATCCATGGGCTGGTTCCTCCTGCGGTAGAGGAATATATTTTGGCCCACCATCTTTATGGCGAGCCTTTTTCTCGCAGAGAAATGGATGCCTTTGTTCGTGGTAAATTAACGGAAAAACGCTACCACCATTGTCTTGCGGTAGCGGAATTAGCCGCTAAATGGGCTAAGCTTTGGTCGTTGGATCAATCTAAAGCTTATCAAGCCGGCTTGCTGCATGATATGGCCAGACAACTTTCTGACGAAGAAATGTTGCAGGCAGCGACAAAATGGCATATTCCTGTCAATCCTGCCCTGCAAAAAGAGCCCCTGCTCTTGCACGGACCAGTGGCCGCAGCCATGGCCCGGGAAGAATTAGGCATTACCGATGAGGACGTGCTGGAAGCCATTGCTTGTCATACCATTGCTAAACCGGATATGGGGGCTTTGGCAAAAATCATTTTTCTGGCGGATATTTGTGAGCCCACGCGGAAACCTTGGCCGGAGCGAGATACCCTTTATCAGTTATGTGAAGAGGACTTGGATCAAGCCATGGCCGCTGCTTTGGCGCACACTATCCTTTATTTGCAAGAAAGGGGACAGGAACCTTATCCTGGTACCAGTCAAGTGCTGGCGTTTTATCAAGAAAAAGCAGGAAACTCCCTAAAGAATGGAGAATAAGGAACAAGGAATGGACAAGTGCCTGATGGCAAAAGACCAATGGGAGGATGGATATGGTGGAATATCAGAATGGCGAAGTCTTGATGCGGCGTTTGGTGGATTTGGCGCTGGAGAAAAAAGCAAAGGACGTAGTCAGCTTAAAGCTCACTGGGTTGACGCTGATCGCTGATTATTTTATTATCCTGTCGGCGACCAATACACGCCAGGCACAAGCCATTGCTGACGCCCTTTATGAAACCCTAAAGGACGAAAATCAGCAAGCCCTTAGGATAGAAGGATATCAGGATGGACGCTGGATTTTGCTGGATTTCGGCTCCGTAGTGGTGCATATTTTCCAGCCGGATGAGCGTAGTTTTTATGATCTGGAAACCTTGTGGGGCGATGCGGAGAAGCAAACCTACGAAGCATAAGATGTTAAGATCCGGAGGCTCGTTAAAGCTTCCGGATCTTTTGGTTAACCAGGCATATTCATTCCATTGAAAATAATGTATTTTTATGTAATACAGTGAATAAAAAATGTGGATAAATTGTGGAGAAATTTGTACAAGAATATTTTTTTGATTTCTTTTATCCCAGTTAAACACGTAAAT
>CAKRYM010000010.1 GCA_934427095.1 uncultured Bacillota bacterium
GAAAAGGAGTCTGGCACTTGGCCAAAGACATTTTTCCAATCCTCATGCATAATCCCAAACCTCCTCTCCCAGATATCGCCGTAGCTGGTTTCGCCCATGATGCAGCCGGGATTTTACCGTACCCAAGGGCATACGCAACATTTGCGCGATCTCTTTTAATTCAAAGCCTTCTATGTAATGAAGCATCAAGGGTAAGCGATGCTTTTCATCCAGCCGTAAAATCGCGTCATGCAGCTCCCGGTTTTGCACATCTGGCGCCACTTGTTCCGGTACCAGCTCCCAGTCGGTAAAGCGACTGTTTTTTCGCTGGATATCATGGCATTTATTAAGCAAAATGCGCACGACCCAAGTGCGGAAATACGCTTCGTTTCGCAAGGTATCCCGCTTTTCCCAGGCGCTTAAAATGCACTCCTGCATCGCGTCCTCCCGGTCCGCTTCGCTGCGCAATAAACCATAGGAAACGCGGTAAAGGGTTTGCTCCATCGCCATTATCTCATTGGCGAAATCATCCTTTAACATGGATCTCTTATCCCCTCTGCAATCAGGGATAAGGCCATGAATAAGATCCCTGTTGCTTATTAGACGTTTAAGGTTATGGGTGGGTTCATCAAAGATTAAGGTTTTCTTAAGAAAAAATTAAGGCGCAGAAAGTTTTTCCCTGCGCCTTTGGGTCTATTCTTCCTTTAAGAAATAGGCCTCAGCCCGCTGGTAAATTTCCTCTGCCAACGGCAGATATTCCTTTAGCATGGTTTGGGCTTGTTGGGTTAAGGCTTTGGCCCTTTCTTTGTCCTGCATGAGATTGGTATTGATAAAGACATTCAAGCTAGCGGCACGCAAAGCAGCGGCGCAAAAAGCCACGCCGCAACCAACATCGGAAATCGCCAAAGGCGTACCGCAGCTGACAAATTCCCCATGTAAAGCAATGGCCTTACAGCAGCTTTCCATAATGGATAAAGGTACTTCCGTAGCGCCTTGCAACGCCTGTTCTTTGACGGCTTTTTTGTGCGCTTTTTCCTCTTCCGTCCCATGGGGCAAGGCATAAGCCGCCTGCAAAGGCAGGAAAGCCTCGGCGTCTTTGGCCACCAAGGCCAATAACTCCTCTTCCAAAGCTTTGGCTTTGGCGTTTAACGCTTCCACCTGTTCCCGGCGGTCCGCATATTTTTTGCTGTTGGCCGTTAAGGTGCCTACCATCTGGCCTAAAGCCATACCAATAGCGCCCACGAAAGAGGCTGCGCCACCGCCGCCGGATAAACCAGGTACGGCATCTGCCAGCACGCCCACATATTCTTTGCAAGCAAGCTCCATTGCTTTGGCCATTTTGTCTGTCCCTTTCTTTCCTTACTTTATGCTAAGCGAATATATTCGTCTCTGCCAGCGCCCACGGAAACCCAGCCGATTTTGCAGCCCACTTCTTTTTCCAAATAGCGGACATAATCCTGGGCAGCTTTGGGCAAATCCGAGAATTTCCGGCAATCGGTAATGGATTCCGTAAAACCAGGCAAATATTCATAGATGGGTTCGCATTCTTCCAACACTGCTTCCAAGGGGAAATCCGTTAACACTTTCCCCTGATAGCGGTACCCAGTGCAAACGGGAATTTTCTCCATACCGGACAGCACGTCCAGCTTGGTCAGGGCAATTTCCGTAGCGCCCTGCATGGTCACGCCGTAACGGGAAGCCACGATGTCGAAGCCCCCTACCCGGCGGGGACGGCCGGTAGCTGCGCCGTATTCATTGCCAGCTTTGCGCAAGGCCTCTGCTTCTTCCCCAAAGAATTCGCAAACAAAGGGGCCTTCCCCTACGCAGCTGGAATAGGCTTTCATAATGCCCACCACCTTGTCCAAAGAGCGGCCGGGGATACCGGCCCCAATGGGTGCATAAGCCGCAATGGTGGAGGAAGAAGAAGTATAGGGGAAAATGCCGAAATCAATGTCCCGCAAGGCGCCTAACTGCGCTTCAAACATGATGTTTTTGCCGCTATCTGCCACGGAAGCCAAATATTCCGTGCTGTCGCAAATATAGTCCACAAAAGGCATGCCGTACTGTTCCAGCCAAGCCCACATTTCCTCAACCTCAAGGGCCGCATGGCCATAGCCTTTTTCCACGGTGAGGTTTTTCCATTCCAGCACATCGGCTAATTTGGCTTTGAGCCGTTCAGGGAAAAGCAGGTCGCCAATGCGCAGGGTCTTTTTCATGTATTTATCGGCATATACCGGCGCGATGCCCCGGCGGGTGGAGCCGAATTTCTTATCCCCCAGCCTATCCTCCTCTAAATTGTCCAGGAGTTTATGATAAGGCATGCAAATGGTAGCCCGGTTGCTGATTTTCAAATTGGCCGGAGAAATCTCCACGCCTTTTTCCCTGACCCGTTCCACTTCATGATACAGATGTTCCAAATCAATCACAATGCCCGGGCCCAGTACGTTTGCGGTATCCGGACGCAGGATGCCGGAGGGCAGCAGGTTCAGGACGAATTTGCCCCGGTCGTTCACCACCGTATGGCCGGCATTATTCCCGCCCTGGTAACGAACGACAACGTCATAATCGGAGCTGAGCAAATCCACCATACGGCCTTTGCCCTCATCGCCCCAGTTGATTCCCACAATTGCAGTCAACATAGTTTTCCCACTCCTTAATCCATTTCTTGTTCCTTACTGTATCCGATCAAAAGCTTCTCGCCCCTTCCTGCTGGGCAAAAGCAGCCTTTAATTCCTTGCTTTATTCCACGGTAACGGATTTGGCCAAATTCTTGGGCTTGTCGATATCGCAGCCGTTTTCCTTTGCCACATAATAGGCAAAGAGCTGCAAGGGGACAATCTCCGGAATCGCCATCAACAGGGGATCGGTCCCGGCGGCGAAAAACACATCGTCCGCTTCAGAGAAAATCTTCCGATTCCCTTCCTGGGTCACGGCCAACACCCTGGCGCCCCGGGCTTTTACCTCTTTAATATTACTCATCATTTTGTCAAAGAGCGCTTCATGGCAGCAAATGGCGATCACCAAGCGGCCCTGGTCAATCAAAGCAATGGTGCCGTGTTTCAATTCCCCAGCCGCATAAGCCTCGGAATGTAAATAGGAAATTTCCTTTAGCTTTAAGGACGCTTCCAAACAAGCGGCGTAATCCAAATTCCGGCCAATGAAGAAAACAGACTGATTGTCATGATAGCGTTTGGCCAAATAAGAAATATGATTGTTCAGCTCAATGGAACGGTGGGTCATGGCTGGCAGGTTTTCCATGGCCGTTACCAGCTCCCGATAGCGTTCTTCTGTAAGCAAGCCCAGCTTATCTGCGGCATAAATGGCGAATAAGTTCAAAATCGCCACCTGGGTGGTATAGCCCTTGGTAGTGGCTACGGCGATTTCCGGCCCAGCCCAGGTATAAATCACATGATCCGCCAATTTGGCAATGGTGCTGCCCACCACATTCACAATGGCCAGAACCTTAGCCCCTCTGGCCTTGCATTCCTTCATGGCCGCAATGGTATCCGCTGTTTCCCCAGATTGGGAAACCACGATCAGCAACGTGTGTTCATCCACAATAGGATTACGGTAGCGTAGCTCGCTGGCCAATTCCGTTTCCACGGGGATACGGCACAACTCCTCAATCACATAACGCCCAGCGCAGCCCGCATAATAAGCAGAACCGCAGGCGGTAATGACAATTTTATTGTAGCTTTGTAATTCTTCCTTGCTCAGTTCAAATTCATCCAAAAAGGTCACGCGGCCGTTTTTGATGCGCGGGTCAATGGTGGCTTTTAAAGCTCTGGGCTGCTCCATGATTTCTTTCAGCATGAAATGGTCGTAGCCGCCCTTTTCCGCTGCTTCAATATCCCAGACCACACGAGTCACGCTTTTGGTGATGGGGTTGCCCGCATAATCGAACACCGTGATTTTTTCCGGGCTCAGCTCGGCAAATTCCCCGTCCTCTAAGTAGATGACGTTTTTGGTATGGCTGATTAAGGCCGTCACATCAGAGGCAAAGAAATTCTCCCCTACCCCAACCCCTAAGATCAAGGGGCTGGATTCCCGGATGGCGTAAAGCTTACCGGGGTGGTCGGCGCAAAGAACGCCCAAGGCATAGGAGCCGTCTAAATGGGCGGCAGTTTTCATGACCGCTTCCTTTACGTCGCCGTTATAATACAAATCCAATAAATGGACGATGACTTCCGTATCGGTTTCACTCTGGAACTTAAAGCCCTTGGCTTGCAGCTCCTCTCTAAGCACCGCATAATTTTCAATAATTCCATTATGCACCACGGCAAATTTTCCGTCATTGGACATATGGGGATGGGCGTTCAAATCCGTAGGCGCCCCATGGGTAGCCCAACGGGTATGACCAATACCGGAAACGCCCGTTAATTTGGCGCCGTTTTCCGTTTTTTCGCAAAGATTTTTGATCTGGCCGCAGGACTTAATCATATGAATGGTTTCCCCATCCTGCACCGCAACACCAGCGGAGTCATAGCCCCTGTATTCCAGACGTTTTAGCCCTTCCAACAAAATCGGCGCCGCTTCCTGGCTGCCGGTAAAGCCAACGATACCACACATACCATTGCCCTCCTTATTCCGTATTTCGGGAATGCTTGGAAAAAACAACAGACTGCTGCCGGCCTCTTTCTAACAGGGGTTATCCCTAGACGCCGGCGAAAAATGGTCATACCAATAACATTTTATGCTCCTTTATTATACCAAATTTCCACCGTATTTCAATACTTTCCCCCGGGAAAATGCAATTCCCTTGGATCTTGGGTAAACTTGGCAGAAAATCATTTTCGCTGCACAGGAAAATCAAAAAGAGCATGCGGTTTTCCCCTTGCCTGCTCTTGCTTTAGCAGCCTTTTTTGGCCAAAGCTCTTTTTTGCCGCCGCAGCATGGTTTGGAATTCCTCTTTGCTGCGGGAAATGAATTCATAGGTCAAATAGCGGGGCTTGATCCGCTCAATCAGCCCCCTCACCCCTGGGCATGTAAAAGGCCAGTGCCGGTCGATTTGAAACACATAGGAAAACATCTGGGCCGCTCTTTCTGGATAAGTGGCGCCCAATTGGGGCGGATGGGCCATATTGCCCTTTATTTCCCGGCCGCTTAAGGATTGATGCAAATGCACCCCTTGAATCCGCTCACACAAATCCCCTAACTGATCCAAAACCTGATGGATATAGGCTAAGCCCTCTTTTTGGCTGCGCAAGGACAAATTGGTGTGCAGCAAATGGCCGGTATCCAGCATTAAGCCGGTGCGGGGGTAGTGGATTCCCCTTAGCAGCGTCTGCACCATTGCCGGATCCCGCAAAGTAAGCCCCGGTTCCCAGAGATTTTCCAACAGAAGCCAGGGACCTTCCTTTTCTTCGGCCAACAGCTGATTCAGCAAATCGCAGGTTGCCGCAATCACCTGGGCGTCCGTATGCTGATACCGATTGGTCAGGGCTTCTGCAAGGGAACAATGTCCCACATGGAACACCACGTATTCCGCTTCATAGGCTTTTGCGTTTTCCCAGTCCTTATGCCAACGCGCCAGCAAAGCCTCCCTGCTTTCCCCGCCGTAATAGGCCCGTATATTCTCCAAGCGATCAAATTCGCGCAAACAAGCCGCCATATCCCCCTGCCAAAAATCCAGCCAATAGGGAATGCTGGTCATATGCAGGCCGATCACCTTTTCTTTGGGAAGAATGCCCCGCTCGTCTTCGCCTAAAACCATAATTTCCAAACCGTCAAACCCTTTCAGCAGGGCTAACAATTCGTCTTGGTCCTTAAAGCGCTGCAAATCGTCTGGGCTGGTGGTCAAATTGAATTGGGTTTTCATTGGCTTTTTCCCTCCCTTGGCAGATAGACAAAGGGGGTAATTTCCCTTAACGTAAAGGGCGTTTCCTGGTCAGCGGGGGATACGACGCAACGAAAGCCCTGGCAATTTTTGACCAAAGAATCATAAAACCCCCACTTAGGCCGGGCAAAGCGGGCCAAAATAGCCATAATCGTCCCCCCATGCACCACAAAAACCCCGCGGCTAACCTGGCTTTTGCGCAAATTCTCTACTGCCTGGGCAAATCCCTGGCAAACCCGTTCGGAAAAAGCAGCCAGGCTTTCTCCCCCTGGGCAAGGCGGCAAACAATTTCCCTCTACCCAGGCCCGAAAATCCTGGTCATCCTGCATCTCCGTAGCGCTACGGTTTTCAAACACGCCAAAATCCATTTCTTTCAGCAAGGGCAAAACCTCCTGCTTAGCCTGGGGGAAAAGGATAGCCGCCGTTTCCTTCGTCCGCTGCAAAGGCGTGACAA
This sequence comes from uncultured Bacillota bacterium, assembly GCA_934427095.1. GTDB lineage: Bacteria > Bacillota > Dehalobacteriia > UBA4068 > UBA4068 > RGIG3155. The sequence goes on from CAKRYM010000010.1 coordinate 6,270, forward strand.
AAACCCGAGACACGGCATAATCCTTAGGCAAAGCCTCTGCTTCCTGCCGGCCTATGTCGCAAAGGGGTTCGTCCGTACAGCCAATATAGCGGTGGAAATGATTGCCCTCGGTTTTTCCATGCCTAAGCAAATCGATTAACATGGCCATTCCCCCTTAAGCAGCGTAGGAATGCCGCATACCATACACACCACGGTATCTGCCTCTTGGCCCAATCTTAGGCAAAGGCGGCCTGTTTCTTCCCGGATTTGCCGTTCTTCCTTATCTAATGGCACAATGCCCAAGCCTACCTCAGCGCAAATGACCACTTCTTTTTTACGCAAAATATCGAACAATTGTTCTGTTTCTCCTGGTTTTTCCCGGACCAGATTTTCCACATGGAAAATCACCGGCTGTTCATTAAGCACCCCGTCAGCCATTTGTTCCGGTGAATAGCCCAGTTTCTGGGCAAAGGTTCGTTTTCCTGCGGCCATGGCCCCGATAATTAGCAACATACCGCAACCACCCTTTCTGCCAACACATAGCCTAAGCCCAGCCAAAGCTGAGAAAGGCTAATCAAATACCCCGTCAAATCCCCGGACATGCCTAAAAATTCTTTTTTGGCCAGGCGGTACACATGAATCAGGCAAAATAACGCCAACAGCAAAACCGTCCCAGCCCCCCAGGGGGAAAGGAAACACAAAAGCGCAAAACAAAGCGCCACCCAAAGCAACAGGACAACGACCGCCCCCTGATGATTGGCTGCGGAACGAAAGGAAGCCAAGGCCCCGGGCTGTTTCGGGCTGGGGAACAGGAGGGAAGCCAAAGATCCCAAGGCCCTGGACAAAATTTGGATGACCCCCAAGGCCCAAACCCCTTCTACCACCCGGTTTAGCTCCGTACAAAAACCCAAATACAGCAAAAACCAAAGGACAATAGCCAGCAAAGCAAAGGCCCCCACATGGGAATCTTTCAAAATTTCCCGTTTCCGTTCCGGGCTGGCATGACTGGCCAAAGCATCGGCCGTATCGCAATACCCGTCCAAATGAATACCGCCGGAAAGCCAGACCGGTAGCAAGGTTAAGCCCACAGCAAAGAAAAAATCCCCCAGGTTAAGCCAAGCACAAAGGAGAAACCAAGCCCAAAGGACCAGGCCGATCACTAAACCCACCAAGGGCAAATTGCCCAAAAGATAGCGCATATTATCCTTTTCCCATTTCACCTGAGGCATGGGCAAAACAGAAAACATGCTAAAGGTCATGGCTAAGGATGAAAAAAACCGTTTCATGGGCATAAACCGCCTTTCTTAGATAAGCAGCCTTTCCTCAGCAAAGGGAAACCGCAAACCACTTCCACTACCGTATCGGCTTCTTCTGCCAAGGCGCAGTTGATTTTTCCCAAAGCCCGCACATAAGCCATGGTCATTTCATCATAGCCGCCGCCGTCTCCCCCCACTTCATTGCTGACCAAAACCAGGTGATGGCCTTGGGCAGCTAAAGCTTTGATGCCCTGGATAACCGGAGGAAAAGGGTCGCTGGGGAAAATGGGGCCGCTGAACATCTCATTGGCTGTTAAATTCCCCACGCATTCCAGCAAAACCGTACCGGTTTTGGGTATACAAAGGCCAGCTAAGTCCCGCTCCCGCTCAAGGGTAAGGAAGCCTTTGCCTGCCCGTAAAGCCCTATGCCGCTTGATCCTGGCCCTACTTTCTGCCCCATCCTGCTGCATGGTAGCCAAATAATACCAAGGCCCTGGCAAAGAAAGGCAAAAAGATTCCGCCCAAGCGCTTTTGCCGGAAGCCGCGCCCCCAACACACAAAATCATCATCGCATATCGCCCTCTTGCAGCTCATACTGGGCAATGCCTGCTGCCGCAAAGTCTGCGGAACCGTGATATACCGCTAAGGCCATATCATACAAGGGCAGCATACAAACAGCCCCGGTTCCTTCCCCTAATTTGAGCCCCGCCTGCAAAGGGGCGTTTAAGCCCAGCTCCTGCAGAATTCGCTGGGCAGCAGGCTCAGCCGAACAATGGCTAGCCAGCATGGCGCAGGTAGAAGCCGGGCAAAGCCGGGCGGCGATCAAAGCGGCCACGGAACTAATTAAGCCGTCGATCAGCACTGGGACACGATACAAAGCGCCGCCTAAGAATAAACCGGTCATACCCGCCAAATCAAAGCCGCCTAATTTCGCCAACACATCCAAGGGGTCCTTGGGGTCAGGTTGATGTAAGGCAATCCCCTGTTTAATGGCGGCGATTTTCCGCGCCAGCCCGGCATTGGATAAACCAGCCCCCCGGCCAGTCACCGTCTCCACGGGCAAAGAGAGGAGCAATGCCGTGACCGCGCTGGAAGTAGTGGTGTTGCCAATGCCCATTTCCCCGGTGACCAGGATTTGATACCCTTTTTCCTGATATTCTTTTACCAAGGCAATCCCCGTTTCTATGGCTTGTACTGCTTCAGAGCGGCTCATGGCCGGCTTCTTGGCTAAGTTTTTGGTGCCGTTGGCAATATGGCAATCCTTTGTTCCTTCTACCCTTTCCAGCATACCCATATCCACAGCGAACACATCAGCCTTAGCCACAGAGGCCATCAGACAGACCGAGGAATGATGCTGCACCACAGAACGGGCAACAGCCGCGGTCACCGAAACATCCGTTTGGGTAACCCCTTCTGCCACCACACCGTTATCCGCACAAAGGACCAGCACAGCCCGTTTATCCAAATGCACGTCTATTTTCCCGGTTAAGGCAGCGATACGGACAATTTCCTCTTCTAATTGGCCTAAGCCTTTCAGGGGCTTGGCAATATGGTCCCAATGGGCTTGGGCAGCTTGAGCGGCTTCTGCATCCGGGGGCAGAATCCGTGCGTTTAATTCCTGAACATCCATGCTTTTCTTTCCCTTCGGTTTTCTTTCTTTCGCCATTCCCTGCGGCGGAAAACACCCCGAAGCCCAAAAAAGCTCCTTTTTATCAAAGGAGCGCAGAGAAAACAGCAGGCAATTTGCCTGCATCAGGCCCCAGCAGTGTTACGCAGGCGGACAAGTCTCCCGGCTTTGCTTCCTCCTACTCAGGCGTCTTCCCATCTTATGACAGTGACCTTTTGCCTTTTCGTCAGCTTCACGGTTACTGGGGCAGCGCGGAAATCTCATCCGCTTCCTTCGGTACATGACCGGCGCCAAACAGCGCATCCCCCTGCCTTATTCCATTGGTTTCATTATACCCCTTGCCTGGGAAAAGTCAATTGCGCCCCACCTACCTTTGTCGAAAAATTGTCCACAGGGGCCCTCCTTTTGCCCTGGCAATGGCTTTTCCTCTGTTTTAGGGCCGTAATTCAGCTGTTTGGACAAACGGCGAAACCCCGTTTGAATGCTGTCGGAAATGCGGCTGGGGCAGACCTGCTCCGCCTGGGCCACTTCCACCCGCTTCATCTCCAGATAATAGCAGGCATAAATCCGCCTAGCCTGTTTGGGGGTTAATTCCGTCAAGACGGTATAAATTTCCGTCTGAACTTCTTGTTTTTCCAACACCTCCAAGGGCGTAGGCGGCTTTTTCAATACGCAATTTTCTAAGCCGTCGCCTCTGTCCAAGGAATATTGGGCCTTATACCGATACATTTGTCTTGTCCTGGCAGCTTCCGCCCGTTCTGATGCCCGAAAGACCTCCCAAATTTCTTCGGACACCTCTATCCATTCATCGGTGTGATACACATTAGGGTACAGATTCCGTAAATTGATTTCCATGGCACGCCTCCCTTTCTTTTCTTGCACAATTTTTCCTGAGGAAAAGGAGTGTTTGGCGGCGCCCTGCTATCGTCATAAGGAAAACCGGCAATATCGAGGTAAATCAACCAGAACGATATTGCCGGTAAGAGGGTAGAAAAGCCTTGGGAAAGGCTTATGCTTTTTTTAAAAAAGATGTTGTGTCACGGCCCGGGGAATAAGCCCAGACCCCCAAAAAGGAAATGCCCATATGGTGTTCTCCGATAGCAGGCGGAGTTTCGTTTAGCAAGGTTTATATTCCGCATGCCCCTCTGTGGTTAGGGTTCTTCCCCGGCGATCCAATGGCCCAGTGTTTTGCGGAATTCGGCCATTTCCTGCCTGAGGCGTCGTCCCCAAAAGCTTTCTTCTGCGGCGGCTTTCGCTGCTGCCTCGGCCTCTGCCGCTTCCTTTGCCTCTGCTTCCGCCTTCTTCTCCTCGATGTATTCCTCAGCGCTATCGTAAATGACGCCGTTTACGACAAGAGGGTCGTTATAGTGACCGTTACCATATTTTTCTAATATTCTATCCAGCTCTTCTGCTGTGACGCCGGTGGATTTATCCTCTTTGCTGTCCTCCAGCTGCTGAATGCTTTCCGCCTGGGCGCTGATGATTTCTTCCTGCTCCGTCAGGCGTTTTTCCATTTCCGCCAGGCTTTGCTGCAAGTCCTGTATCTCCGCGGATCTCTTTTGCGCAAGGGAATATTGCGTCCAACTTAAGCCGGCCAAAAGCAATACACAAACGCCTAGGATCACCGCGGGCAGCATACCCCTGCGCCGCTGTTTCGGTGTTTTCGATGATTTAGCGGCTTCCTTTTTTCCCTTTTCCTGCCGGCTCTCTTCCTGCGCAGGCAAAGGCTTGGGCTCATCTTGTCGCCTTACCACCCGCGCTTCCGAAAGCGCCCGGCCGCAGCCCGCACAAAATTGACTATCTGCTGGGAGCGGCATCCCACAATTTGGGCATATCATCTCCACACCGCCTTTTCTCCACAACTTTTCTTTATTGCTCACTTCCTACCTTTTGCCGAAAACGCCTTAGGGCAGCAGAAAGCGACTGTTCCTATTCTAATAAGCCGCTTGCATATCCTCATCGATTTCCTCTGCGGTTTCCTCTGACCAAAGCTTTCCGCGGCATTTGCCTTGGATCAGGACAGCCAAGCCATAAATGACCGATAAAAGCCCATAAAGGAAGTATGGCCAAAAGAAAAAATGAACATATGGCAAAAGCAAAAGGCTTATGATGATTTCCCCTACCGCAGAACAACAAATCAACACGCCAAAAATCACATAACGATCCCCATAGCGAGTTGGACAAACCTTTTGACTAAGGTAAAGGGTCAAAGGGATTCCGTACCAAAGGGGAGCGATAGCCAAGCCCAGGAAAAAAGAACCACCAAGGATGATCACGACCAGCTTTAAAAAGGTGGTTAATTCCACAAACAGGGAAAGCAAATACGTCAAAAGCAGCATATCTAAGGCAACGATCAAGGAAAACAACCACCAGCAGCCAACCAAAGTCAGCCAAGCCAAAAAACGCCTCATTTTTCCTGTTTTATTCATATTCTTCCTCTTTTCTTTCGTTTCCTCTTTTTCGAAGCCTGGGCTTACTGCCCTGTTCCGGTTCCCGCTTGTCCCATGTTTTCCGGCCATACCCGGCCCCCACAAGAGCTGCAAAACGTACTCCCTGGCACTAAAGAATTACCGCAGTGCCGGCAAAAACGGACAGAATATTTGGGGGTTTCCCTTTTTTCTGGGCCAGGCGACAAGGAGGAATCTACCATCACGGCCTCTCCTTCCCCTGGGGTGGACATGGCCTCTGCCGCTGGGGAAATTGGCGCAACGGGGTCGTTCTTAGGAAAAGCATTTGGTTCCGGCGCTGCTGCTTTGCTTGCCCCAGCCGGGATACTCACCTGCGGCATAATTGCAGTCAGGTTCGGCTCTCCCTTTCTTTTTTCGGGGATTTTGTTCAAACAAAGGGTGATGATGGTGGTTACCAATGGCGTGAGGATAAAGCTAAACAAGTAATATCCCCAAAATTTTCTTCCCTTCTTTTTGGCAATATAGCCCGGCAAAATTGCCCATAATGCAACGCCTAGGAACCATATCCATTCGCTCATCCTGCTTTTCCTCCTCTTCTTTCTGGCGCACTAGGCCGCCATTCTCCTTATGTGTTTTACGGCTCAGCCGTGTCAATACAAATCTGGCAAGGGGTATAGTCCCCGCTTGCATATTCCTCCTTGGTTAAGCGGTGGACATTAGGCTTGTCCTGGATATAGCGGCAATCCTTCACATGATATTTTTCCCCATATTCCGTTACATAGTAGGCGCCGTAATACAGGCGCTGCTGCTGATGCCAAGCCACGAAAAAAACCGCCAGCGTCACTGCCACCAGGCAGAGCAGAGCCTTTACCATGGCCCGTTTATGGTTAACGCACCAGATTTTCCCCTGGCTGAGCAATGGGGGGTGCAGCAAATAATGGGCAAATTCATTGGCTTCCTGTTCTTCTATGGTATAATGCCCACCCTGACCAGCCCGTAAATGCCTGCAAACAATATGCCCAAGCTCATGAGAAAGAGCGTATAATTTTTCTTCCACAGTCATTTGTTCATAAACGAAAACAGCTTAATCTCCTGTCGCTGATAAACGAAAGCGGTTCGCTGTTGTACAAACTTCTGCAAGGAAAGTTTCTCAATTAAGGCCGCCACATATTGGCTTTGCTCCGGTAAATCATAATCAATGACGTCAAAGCCATATTGGCTGAATAATTGCAGCAAACCGTCTAAATCAAGAGAGCTTTTGTTGATTTTCGTTAATTCTTTCACGGCCAAATGCTTTGCCCAACAAGAATTACCGCTTTTTCTCATCTTCTAATACCTTCTTGATCAAGGATTTGATTTGCTCCATATCCAGCAAGGGTTCGTGTTGGCTGGCAAAACCAATGCCATTAAACCCTTTCAGCGTGGGCTCGCTTTCGTCCTGTGTGCAACGATCGTATTCAATGTTCAACACGGTATTGACTGTGTGCAACCCTTGGTCATCCAATTGTACCAATTTCAAATAAAAATCATGAAAGGCACGGTTAAACAAAATTAAATCCTCATTAAACGCCTGTTTAATGTTTAAGAGGCAACAGATTTTCATGACGGTGTCATAGGAAGTACCGCCAATGCCTTTGGTCAAAGCATTGGATAATGTGCTATAAGGAATACCGCTTGCCTCGGAAAAACTGCGCAGACTTTTGTATTGCCGTTTGATCTCATTTTTGATCAAAAGGGTAATGCTATCCATGAAACTCTCCCTTTATTTTTTTCACTTAACCTTCACAAAACCATAATATCACCAAATTTTGGCCGAGTTAATACAAAATTATCCAAATTTAGACCATTTCCCACTTTCCTTGGTTTTCTCTTTCTCTTGGCAAATCTTTTTCTTTGGGGCGCCCTTCAGGGCCAGGCTATTTCTTGACAAGTAAACCAGAACATGATATGATTTTAACAGTATAGCTTTCCTTTTCCCCCTTGTCTACTCTGGTGGAAAGGGAAAAATCTGCGAATATTGGAGCGATTCCCATGGAAAGAATCAAAACAATTGAAACTCGGAATCTTTGCGAAAGTGCAAAGAATGGCGGTTGCGGTGAGTGCCAGACCTCTTGCCAGTCGGCCTGCAAAACCTCCTGCGGTGTTGCCAACCAGCAGTGTGAAAAAACCGAAGAATAAACCCGCCAAGAGCCGCCGGAACAACAGGCGGCTTTTTTATGCTTAAAAATTGGAGAAAATCATGATACACCAATACCAACTCAACGGCTACAATATCGTACTGGATACCTGCTCCGGCGCCATTCATGTGGTGGATGAAGTGGCCTATCACCTGATCGAGGGCTACAAAAATACCCCCAAAGAACAGCTGATCCAAGAAACCTTGGCGCTCTACGGCCATTTGGACGGCGTCACCGAAGGGGAAATCTGCCAATGCCTTGCGGATATCCAAGGCCTGGAGCAGCAGGGTAAACTCTATAGCCCGGACCAATTCGCCCAGTTGGCAGAAACCGTCAAGGATAGGCAGCCAAACGTCATCAAGGCCATGTGCCTCCATGTTGCCCATACCTGCAACTTAAACTGCGCCTATTGCTTTGCCAGCCAAGGGAAATACCACGGGGAAAGGGCGTTAATGTCCTTGGAAGTGGGGAAACAGGCTTTTGATTTCTTGATCGCCCATTCCGGTAACCGTAGGAATCTGGAAGTGGACTTCTTCGGCGGGGAACCCTTGATGAACTGGGAAGTGGTCAAGGAATTGGTGGCCTATGCCCGCAGCCTGGAAAGTCTACACCATAAGCATTTCCGCTTTACCCTGACCACCAACGGCATGCTCATTGACGAGGATGTGATTGATTTTTGCAATCGGGAAATGCACAATGTGGTCCTGAGCTTAGACGGCCGTAAGGAAATTCATGACCGCCTTCGGGTGGATTATGCCGGCAAAGGCAGCTATGACCGCATCGTCCCCAAATTCCAGGAATTCGTGGCCAAACGGGGGGACAAGGAATACTACATGCGCGGCACCTTCACCCATGCCAATCCGGATTTTACCAAAGACGTGCTGCACATGGCGGACCTGGGCTTTAACCGCTTAAGCATGGAGCCTGTGGTTTGCAGCCCCACTGACCCCGCGGCTTTGACCGAGGAAGATATACAAATCGTCCTGGAACAATACGAAATCTTGGCCAAAATCATGTTGGAACGAAAAATAGAAGGCCGTCCCTTTGTCTTCTACCACTATATGCTGGATTTAACCGGCGGCCCTTGTATTTACAAACGCCTTTCCGGCTGCGGCAGCGGCACGGAATATGTGGCCGTTACCCCTTGGGGGGATTTGTACCCCTGCCACCAGTTTGTGGGAGAAGAAGAATACAAGCTGGGGGATATTTGGCAAGGGATCACCAACACGGCTTGCCAGGAAAAATTCCGCCATTGCAATGCCTATTCCCGGCCGGAATGTGAGGATTGCTGGGCGAAACTCTACTGCTCCGGCGGCTGCGCAGCCAATGCCTATCATGCTACGGGTAACATCAACGGGGTTTATGCCCCAGGCTGCGAGCTGTTTAAAAAACGCATCGAATGTGCCATCATGCTGCAAATTGCGTCCCAAGAAGGATAAATTCTATGGATACGCCTGTCTTTACCTTTGTCCAACAATATCTGGGGCAATCCATGTCCCGCCTGCATATGCCGGGGCATAAGGGCCAAGGGCCTTTAGGCTGCGAAGCTTTGGATATTACGGAAATCCAAGGAGCGGACTCTCTTTATACCGCTCAGGGCATTTTGGCCCAAAGCCAGCGTAATGCCACTTTCCTTTTCCAGACCGGCGCCACCTTTTATTCCACAGAGGGGTCTTCCCAGTGCATTAAGGCCATGCTGTATCTGGCCCAGCAGCAAACCGGCCGCAGGCTGGTCTTGGCTGCCCGCAATGTACACAAGGCTTTTGTACAAGCCGCCGCCCTTTTGGATTTAGAAGTACAATGGCTCTGGGCGAAAGAGCCTTATCAGCTCCTAAGCTGCCAGATCACGGCAGAACAGCTAGAGCAGGCCTTGGCCCAGCTCTCCACCCCGCCGGCCTGTGTCTATGTGACTTCCCCGGATTATTTAGGGCAGATGCAGCCCATTGGGGAGTTGGCCCAAATTTGCCACAAGCAGAAAATTCCCCTGCTGGTGGATAATGCCCACGGCGCTTATTTGCACTTTTTGCCTAAGCCCCTGCATCCCATGGATCAAGGGGCGGATATGTGTGCGGATTCCGCCCATAAAACCCTGCCGGTATTAACCGGCGGCGCCTATTTACACTTAGCCGGGCCAATTTCCCAACAGAGCCAAGACAATGCCCAACAGGCCTTGGCCCTGTTCGGCTCCACCAGCCCTTCTTACCTTATTTTACAATCCCTAGATTTATGTAATGCCACTTTGGCCCAGGATTTCCCTGCTAGGCTAGCCCAAACCATAGCAGAAGTTGCAGCCTTGAAAGAGGATCTTCTTACCCAGGGCTGGGCAGTACAAAACACGGAACCCCTGAAACTGGTGGTGCAATCCTCTGCCACAGGCTACTTCGGTACGGAATTGGCGGATTTGCTCCGCAGCTTCCAGGTGGAATGCGAATATGCGGATAGAGATCATTTGGTGCTGATGTTTTCCCCGCCAAATAGCAAGAGGGATTATGCCCGTATCCGCCAAGCCTTTTTTGCCTGCCCCTTGGGGCCAAATCGGGTGCAACCCTGTTTTCTCCCCCCGCCCCAGCAGGCCATGTCCATCCGGCAAGGGCTCTTTTCCCCTTGGGAAGAACTTCCCGTCCAGCAAAGCGTAGGCCGTATCTGCGCCGCGCCCATGGTTTCTTGCCCGCCTGCGGTCCCGGTGGTAATCAGCGGGGAAATTATCCCCAAAGAGGCTCTGCCGGTTTTTGCCCATTATGGCATAGAAACCATTGGGGTGGTTCAAGAAACCTAAAGAGAAAACAAAAACAGGAGCGAAATTCGCTCCTGTTTTTTTGTCCCCAGCAAAGAGGGGTTTATTTGCAATGAAACCGGCGGCGCAATTCCCGTGGAAAGTCTTTGCCCAGAATCACCACACAAGCAGCCAGCAAAGTCACGGCAAAGGCGCCCATGACCACCAATACCCAACGGCTTTTCTCATGCCAAAAGGAAAGGCCTAACACCGCCCCGACCATGGCGAAAAAAACCAAAAGTAGCATGGGGAGCATGTTCTGCTTTTGCCGTTCCAAATCCGTAAAAAAGAGCACGCTGCCAATGAGCAAACCGCAAAAACAAACCAGGGGGACCACCACCATGGCCCAGCCTGGGGCCAAAAACCAGTTGATTAAGGATAGCAACACACAAGAACAGGCGATTAACTTAATCCACTGACTGATGCGGTTGTATTCCACCAAGGTAGGCGAAAGCAACAAGGTCCAAGTCATATAGAGTCCCATCAGCACAATCAGGCTCCAGGCCTTGCCGCCGATCACCAAATTCAACGCTCCGCAAAGGATAGCCGCAAACAACATCAACCAGCCGCAAATGCGCAAAAATTTCTCCCAACGCAGCTTACGTTTGGCTACTGGCGGATAGGTAATCTTAATCTTCATATAACGGGCTCCCTTCCACCTGGACGTCAATGCCTTCCGCAGAAAGCAAAGCATAAAGCTGCTCCTCAAAGCTAGGGTCAACGGTCTGTTTGGACACAGACAGTACCGCCCTTTGGTTCACAGTAAGCAAAGCGCAGCTTACCCGATTGGTAATGGCGGTACCCAGGACAAAATCCATATCTTGGATTTGTTCCGCCATGACCCTAGGCAGTTCCACCACCCCCAGGTTAGACAAGGTGTTGGAAAAAATCTGATCGCCCAAAAAGCCGTACACCAGCTTTGCCACGGGCTCCTTCACCACCAAGGGAATATATTTTAACATCCTGACCAGTTTTTCCGTGGCGGTAAGCATTTCCGCCATGGCTTCTGCTGCGGCCTTTTTTCCCATTTGCTCACGAATAGAGGGCAAAATCCCAGCCAAATCCGTAATCTCCCCGATAGGGAGACGAATGCCGCAATAGAGAGAAAAATTCCGCACCGTTTTCGAGGGGTAAAATTTGCGCATATTCACCGGTACCTGAATATTGGCATCCCCTTGCCATTCATCCGTGGCCCCTTTTTCCGCCAAAAACATTAAGCCCAACAAATACTGGGTCACCGTGGCCTGATATTTTTCCGCCGCCTTTTTCAGCTGCTCTGCGTCCATCTTCATATGCAGGATACGGCAAGGCTTATGCTGGGAAAGCTTACCGGTCATTTGCAAGGCGGCTTTATCCATAAAACCAGAAGCAATCTTGCCCACCGGTACCTTGGCAAAGGCGTTTTCTAATTCCTCTGGGGAAAAAGCTGCGTTGATATCCCACAAGGTGTCAGTGGGGGGGATTTCCACCCCTCTTAACCGTAAATACTCCGCTACCAGGGTTTTCAGAAAAATGAGGCCGCCGCTACCATCTGTCAGCACATGGAAAAACTCTACGCTGATGCGGTTTTCCCAATACAACGCCCGGAAAGATTGGGAGCCGCTATGGGAAACCTTTAAAGGCTGACAAGGGATATCCTTTTCCTGCTCCACAGAAAAACGGCGCTTAGTGGTATCCAAATAATGCCAAAACACCCCTTTTTTTAATGTCGTGGCAAAGCTGGGGAACCGCTTCATGGTAAAGGTCAGGGCCATTTGCAATAATTCCGGCACCACCTTTTCCTTTAAGGTGACGGATAAGCGGAATACCGCCATTCTCCCCCGCTCCATGGACAAGGGGTAAATCTTCGCCGCGTCGTCCAAGGGGAACCATAACACCGGCGGCCGGGCGTAAAACCCGCCCAGAAATTTTGTATCCAACAAAGCCAAGGCCTGGTCTAAATCCAAGCCTGCTTTAGCGTAATACAAAAAAGCCCGCTCGATATCTTCCCGCATGGTTTTCTTTTCTCTGCTGCTTAAGCGGCAATGGCTGGCGAACTGCGCCCAATATTCCGCCAGCTTTTCCTGATCCGGCAAGGGTAATGTCTCCACATACGCTTGCCAAGGTTCTTTTTGGCTTTTCTTTTTCATGTACCGCTCCTTTTGGGGCTGGGCAAGGTCTGCGCCCTGCTGAATATGGTTTATATCTTAACACAAATCTCCGCCTTTTCCTAGCCCTAGCCACTGTCCTTCTTTTCTAGGTTTCGCCTGTCTAACCTCTTGCTTTATCCAAGCCCTTTCTACTATAGAACACATACTTTCAGCTTCAAGTTTCCCTGAAGGTATTCATCAATCCTATCTTTCAGCCAATGTAAGAAGCTTTTGAAGATGTTCAAGGTATTTCCTTATACTTAAATATTTTCAATTTTTTTAGTGTTTTTTTTCATATACTATCAAATTTATTTAGGTAATAAGAAAAGCGTAACACCTTAAACAAGCAAGTTACCAGCAAATTAAAAAACCCTTGCAAATGCTTTAGCGTTAGTAACAGATTAGTAACAGAAAAAGCCCCAAACCCTTATAAATCAAGGGTTTGGGGCAATTTTAGAAATGTTATATCATTGTATTTTGCGAACTCATTCCTCGAACAGATACAGAAGATATCCGTAACCCTCTGCTTTCATCTTTGC
>CAKRYM010000011.1 GCA_934427095.1 uncultured Bacillota bacterium
GAAATGCGCCCAATTTCCACCGCTTATGGGAAACGCAGCCCCATAGCCGCTTGGACGCCAGCGGGATGGCGGTTGGTTTACCCGAAGGCCAAATGGGCAATAGCGAAGTAGGGCATACCAATATCGGCGCCGGCCGAGTGGTGTATCAGGAATTGACCATGCTGAACTTAGAGATTGCGCAAGGCCGTTTTTTCCAGAACCCCGTTTTGTGCAAAGCAGTGGACCAAGCCAAGGAAAAAGGCACGGTTCTGCATTTGTTGGGTCTGTTGTCCGACGGCGGTGTCCATAGCCATATCCAGCATCTTTTCGCTTTGCTGAAGTTGGCCAAAGAAAGAGGCTTAACCAAGGTCATGCTCCATTGTTTGTTGGATGGCCGGGATACGGATCCCCAAAGCGGCATAGGTTATATGCGGGAGCTGGTGGCCAAATGTGGAGAGCTTGGCGTGGGCCAGGTGGCCACGGTATGCGGCCGTTTTTATGCTATGGATCGGGATAAACGCTGGGAGCGGGTGAGCCGGGCTTATGCCGCTTTGGTAGACGGTGTAGGGTGTCAGATACAAGACCCAGTGCAAGGAATTGAAGCTTCCTATGCCCAAGGGGTCACGGATGAATTTGTGGAGCCTTTTGTTTGTACGGATGTAGCGGGAAAGGTACTTCCCCGTATACAAGATGGGGATAGCGTGATCTTTTTCAATTTCCGCTCTGACCGCCCCCGAGAGCTTTGCTATGCTTTGACTGACCCTGCTTTCCAGGGCTTTCCCCGTAGTAATGGCAGAAATCCCCAAACGTATTTCGTGACCATGACCCAGTACGATGAGAATCTTGGCCAGGTACAGGTGGCTTATCCGCCGCACAGCTTACAGAATACCTTTGGCCAGGTGGTATCGGAAGCAGGGTTAAAACAACTCCGTATTGCGGAAACAGAAAAATACGCCCATGTGACCTTCTTTTTTAATGGCGGCGAGGAAAAGGAATTCCCCGGGGAAGACCGGATACTCATCCCTTCACCAAAGGTAACGACCTATGATTTACAACCGGAAATGTCCGCGCCCCAAGTTTGCGACGCAGTGCTGGAGCAAATTGAGAAACAAACTTATGATGTGATTATTCTCAATTTTGCCAATACGGATATGGTGGGCCATACCGGGGTATTGCAGGCGGCCAAAGACGCCGTTGCTGCGGTGGATTGTTGCGTAGGCCGTATTGTGGAAGCGGTCACTGCCCAAGGGGGCAATTTGCTGATTACCGCGGACCATGGCAATGCCGAGCAGATGTTGGAAGGGGATAACCCTATGACTGCCCATACGGTGAACCCTGTGCCCTTTATTTTGGTAGGGCCAGCGGCAGCTGGGGCCACCTTGCAGGACGGCAGACTGGAGGATATTTGCCCCACTATGTTGGCGTTAATGGGGCTACCGCAGCCAGCGGAAATGACTGGTCATAATTTGTGGCAGAAGGCAGGCGCCTAATGAAACCATTAGATCAAGCTATGGTTAAGCGATTACAGGCTGTTGCCCGGTTTGGTTGGGAAAAGGGCTTGACCGCAGGCAGCGGCGGTAATCTCAGTATTCGCACGGAAGAAGGCATATGGATTACTCGTAGTGGCTCTTCTTTCCGGGATCTTCAGCCAGAAGATATGTTCCTGGTTGACCAATACGGGCAGGTGCTTTATGGGCAGGGAGATGCGAAGCCCTCCATTGAAACCGGCTTCCATCTGGCCATTTATCATGTACGCCCCAAAGTGATGGCGGTATACCACTGCCACCCGCCACATGCCTTGGCTTATGCCTTGGCTGGTTTATCTATTCCCTTAGATAGCGCCTCGGACCGGCTGTTATTAGGGGAATTAGCCTATGTGCCGCAAGCGGAACCAGGTTCCCCTGTTTTGGCGGCGGCAGTAGAAACGGCCTTGCTCAACTCATCCTGTCAAAGAGGGATGTTGTTGACGGGGCATGGGGTGATTGGCCTAGGCGAAAGTCCTGAGGCTGCGTATGAAGCAGCGGAACTGATGGAGCAAGCAGCCCAAGTCGGCATCTTGCGGGGGCTGTTACAGGAGCAAAAGAAGAAAATCGGAGGCTAATATGATCGATCTTACTAAGAATGAAGCGTTGTTGCAGCATGCCATTGACCGTGCCAGAGAGCGTAATATTATTATTCCTACCTTCCAGCAAATGCGGCATCCGGAAATCATTCCCCAAAAAATTAAAGACCAATTGTCTGAGGTTGGTCTTTGGGATGTAAATAGCCTTAACCTGTTCCGGATTACCTGGAAAAATGAGCAGAAGGAAAAGGGCGGCAAATTCGGCGGTGTGAATTACCTAGTTTTACCGCCGGAATTGACCGGTGTGCCGTGCAAAATTGTTACCTTGGTGGGCAAATGGTTCCCCACTGGCTGTCATAAGGTAGGGGCTGCCTTTGGCTGCCTGGTACCCAGACTGGTTACCGGCCAATTCGACCCTACCTATCATAAAGCCGTTTGGCCTTCTACCGGTAATTTTTGCCGGGGCGGCGCTTACAATTCCAAATTGTTGGGTTGTGAATCCATTGCGATTTTGCCAGAGGAAATGAGCCGGGAGCGCTTTGAATGGCTGAGCAATATCGCCGGGGAAGTGATTGCCACCCCTGGCTGCGAATCCAATGTCAAGGAAATCTTTGACAAAACCTGGGAACTGCGTCAGACCCGGGATAATGTGGTGATTTTCAATCAGTTTGAGGAAATGGGCAATCATTTGTGGCATTATCTGGTCACTGGTCAGGCCATAGAAGAAGCCGTGCGGGAAGTGGGCGGTCATTATGTTGGCGCTTGCTTTACCAGCGGCAGCGCAGGTACCAGCGGCGCGGGCTGCTATTTGAAGGAAGCTTTCCCTGGCTCCAAATTGGCGGTAGGGGAAGCGTTGCAGTGCCCCACCTTGCTGAATAACGGCTTTGGCGGTCACCGGATTGAAGGCATTGGTGATAAGCATGTACCTTGGATTCATGATGTCAAAAATACGGATATGGTCATTGCCATTGACGATGAGGATAGTCAGAATCTGTTACGTTTGTTTAACGACCCGGCTGGCCTCGCTTATTTGGAAAAGGAAGCCGGCGTTCCTCATGCATTGACAGAAAAACTGTCCTGGCTGGGCATTTCCGGTATCGCCAATGTTCTTTGCTGCATTAAATTCGCCAAATACTATGAGCTGACCGCAAACGATGTGGTGGCCACGGTATTGACGGATAGCGCGGTAATGTATCAGAGCCGTGTACAGGAATTGGTGGAAGCTCAAGGCCCTTATGACGATAAAAAGGCAGCTATTGCTCATCATGTACATATGTTGGGTGAAAAGACCGACCATCTGCTGGAATTGACCTATGCGGAACGGAAACGTATCCACAACCTGAAGTATTACACTTGGGTAGAGCAACAGGGCCGCTCTGTGGAAGAATTGGACGCTCAGTGGTATGATTATGATAATTACTGGGGCGGCATCCATGCTCAGGCTGCGGATATCGACCGGCTGATTACGGAATTCAATCAGGCCACTGGTTTGCTGAAATAAGGAGAACTGCCCATGAAATATGTAAAGCATGCGGTTTGCATTGATTGCGGCCATGTGATGGAAGCCAAAGCGGATTTGACGGTTTGTCCTCTCTGCGGCGGATTGACGGATATCGTCTATGATTATGCGGCCATTGCCCAGGTGCTGAACCGGGATGTGTTGGCTAAACGCAGCGAACCTACCCATTGGCGCTATGGGGAGCTTTTGCCAGTGGAAGAAGAAACCGTGCCCCGTATGGCTAAGGAAGGTCTGAAAGTAGGGGGTTCTCCCTTGTACCGGGCGGATCGCTTAGCCGCGGAAATCGGGATAAAAACCCTTTGGGTGAAAGACGACGGCGTGAACCCCACGGCTAGTATGAAGGACAGAGCTTCTTCTTTGGCTGTAGCAAAAGCCTTAGAAGGTGGGTATACGACCATTGCCTGTTCCTCCACAGGGAATGCCGCCAGTTCCTTGGCGGGAGCTTGCGCCAAGGCGGGGCTGGAGAGCTATATTTTCGTGCCGGAACGGGCGCCAAAAGGAAAGGTAGCCCAATTGCTGATTTTCGGCGCCCATGTTTATTGCGTGCAAGGGGATTATGGAGATACTTTCCGGCTCAGCGCAGAAGCGATTCAGCATTACGGTTGGTATAATCGTAACGCGGCCATTAACCCCTATCTGTTAGAAGGGAAAAAGACCGTGGCCTTAGAGCTCATGGAACAATTAGGCTGGGAAGTCCCGGATTATGTGGCCATGTCCGTTGGGGATGGTTGTAGCATTGCCGGGGCTTGGAAAGGGCTGAAGGATTTGTATCAGGTGGGGCTAATTGACAAGCTGCCCCGACTGATCAGCGTCCAGGCTGCTGGCTGCTGCCCAGTGAACACCGCCATTCGCGGCGACGGAAAATTGGTTCCGCAAGCGGAAAACACCTTGGCGGACAGCATTGCCGTTGGGGTGCCCAGGAATTTCAAAAAAGCGGTTACGGCTATTCAAGAAAGCAATGGGTTGACTGTGGAAGTAACGGATGAGGAAATTCTTGCCGCCATGGGTTTGTTAGGTCGAACCACAGGTGTATTCGGCGAACCGGCTGGGGTGGCTGCTTTGGCTGGGGTAAAGAAGGCCAGGGAACAGGAAATGCTTCCTGGGGATTGCTCCGTTGCCTATATCGTCACTGGAAATGGCTTAAAAGACGTAGCCAATGGCATAAAAGCGGCTGGCGAACCAATTTTTGTGAAACCAGCATTTGACGAATTTCAAAAAGTGCGATAGAATAGAGACGACCATGGTTTATGGTATGTTCTTTGTTGTTCCAAAGGTTTAACCCATAGATCATTCATTATTCCAAGGAGGAAAGCACATGTTTGACTTCTCTTATCTGCAGGCAGCAGATCCTGCCATTGCGGAGATCGTTCTGCTGGAAAAACAGCGTCAGAACAACAAAATTGAGCTGATTGCTTCCGAGAACTTTACCTCTCGTGCAGTGATGTGCGCCCAAGGCTCTGTACTCACCAACAAATATGCGGAAGGTTATCCCGGCAAGCGTTATTACGGCGGCTGCGAATACGTCGATATGGCGGAAAATTTGGCACGGGAACGGGCTACGCAGCTGTTTGGTGGGGATCATGTTAATGTTCAGCCCCATTCCGGCGCTCAGGCCAATATGGCCACCTATTACGCTGTGTTGGAATATGGCGATACGGTTTTGGGCATGTCTTTGGCTCATGGTGGCCATTTGACCCATGGTTCGCCGGTGAACTTCTCTGGTAAACAATTTAATTTCGTCAGCTATGGCGTGGAGCCGGATACGGAAGTCATTGATTATGATAAACTGTATCAGCAGGCTTGCGAAATTAAGCCCAAGCTCATTGTGGCCGGCGGTTCTGCTTATCCCCGCAAATTAGATTTCCCCAAATTCCGGGAAATCGCTGATGCTTGCGGCGCCATGCTCATGACCGATATGGCTCATATTGCTGGCTTGGTTGCGGCTGGGGAACACATTAGCCCTGTTCCTTACTGCGATTTTGTTACCACCACCACCCATAAGACCTTGCGTGGACCTCGTGGCGGCATGATTATTTGCAAAGAGCAGTATGCCAAAGCCATTGATAAATCCGTCTTCCCCGGCGTTCAGGGCGGTCCCTTGATGCATGTGATTGCCGCGAAAGCCGTTGCTTTTGGGGAAGCTTTGAAACCCGAATTCAAAGCTTACGCCCATCAGGTAGTCGTGAATATGCAGGAATTGGCCAAAGCTTTGGTCAATAACGGCCTGCGTCTGGTTTCCGGCGGTTCCGATAATCACCTCTGCTTGGTGGATGTACGTCCGTTGGATCTCACCGGTAAGGTTGCTGAGCATATGCTGGATGAAATCGGTATTACCTGCAACAAGAACGCTATTCCCTTTGACCCCCAGAAACCGGGTATTACTTCTGGTTTGCGCCTGGGCTCCGCTGCGGCCACAACCCGTGGCTTCAAAGAAGCGGAATTTGCCAAAGTGGGCGAAGCCATTGGCCTGTGCCTGAAAGGGAATGCGGCTGCGGCAGAAGCCATTGTCAAAGAGCTTACCGCACAATTCCCCCTCTATGCCGACTAAGGGGTTTCTCTTGGAAAAGAAAAAACCACAACTCATTTGAGTTGTGGTTTTTTTGTTTTCCTGTTTTGCCTATTCTGTCAGCTGGCGGACTTTTTCCCGTTTACGATGATCCGTTACCGTAAGAAGGATGATAGAAGAAAGAATCAGCGCGGCGCCGATATAATTTCTAATGCTCATGGACTCATGCAGGAACAAGGCGCCGGTCAGCACGGCGGTTAAGGGCTCGAACGTACAGAAAATGGCCGCTCTTTGGGGCCCAATGCGCAGAATCCCCACTTGTAATAGGAGGGAACCGCCTAAGGTCAACACAATAGAAAGGAAAATCATCATCAACCAAGCCACCATGGTCAAATTCAGCTGCATATGCCCGGTGGCAGCGGTAAGTACGCCCAAATAAATGGACATGATCAGATGGACATAAAAGATGGTGGTGATGGAGGGCAAGCTGGAAACAGAGCAGCGAGGTAAATAGGTCATATATAGCCCAAAGACCAGGCCGGAAAGCAAAGCAGTAATGGTCCCTACTGTACTGGCGCCGCCACTGAGATTGCAGCAAAAAACTACGCCCCCAACGGAGAGAAGCATACAAAGCAAGGCGCGCCACTGGAGCGGCTCTTTATACAAGACCACACAAAAGATCAGCGTGAACATGGGGTAGGTGAAATGCAAAGCCGTGGCCATACCTGTCCCCACTTGTTCATAAGACCAGACCAATAAGAGATTGGTGATCCCCATGCCCAAAGAAAGGAGAATCATGTCACCAAGCTGCTTTCGGTTGATTTTCCAATCTTTTTTGGGGTAGCGTATCATTAAGAGAAAGGTCACGGGCAGGTTTAACAGCATACGGAGAAAACAGACGGAAAAAGCATTACCGCCTCCCTCATAAACCATAAGAATGCCCGTAGGGGAAAGACCATAGATCACCGCTGAGGTGATGACGCAGAATAAACCTAAAACATAGCGGTTTTTCATGGGTAATCATTTCCTTTAGTGGAGGAAAATAAAACGGTTAGGAAAGAAATTCTCCAACAATTTGATTGACCAAGCTGCCTTCTGCTTTTCCCTGCAATTTGGCCATGAGCGGTTTCATAATCTTCCCTTTATCTTTGGCAGTGGGCGCAGAAAGCCCCAGTTCAGCCAGGGTTTCTTTGACGATGGCGCGGATTTCTTCTTCGCCCATGCGCTGAGGGGCGAATTCTGACCAAACGGCAATCCGCGTATTGCATTCCTCTCGGATGGCAGTGCGGTCAGCGGGAGTGGTTTCTAAGGTTTCCTTTGCTTCTTTGATTTCTCGGTAAACGATAGCGTTTTCTTCTTCTTCCGTTAAGTCCGCACGTTTATCAATAGCTTTCGCTTTTAAGGCGGAGAGCAGCAGAGAAAGTGCGTCTTTACGGGGCTTGTCCCCGGCTTTTAGCGCAGCCATCATGGCGCTGCGGACTTCATCAATTTTGGTCATATTTTATGCCTTCTTTCTTAATTTTTGCCTATGCTTTGCAGGAAGACATAGCAGAAATTCTTATTGTTAAATTGATTATAATCCGGGGAAGATATTTGCGTCAAGCCCCCTGCTCAGCCAGGGAAATTTGTATTCTTTCCGCATCTTGCCGACGTAAGGCAATTACCGCGCCGCAGATTTGAAAGGCAATAGGGCTACCGCCAGGGGCCGGGAAAAGACAGCGAATTTTCATACCAGGCAGAAAGCCTAAATCCCCCAGCCGCTGGCAAAAGGCTTTTTCCGCAGTAAGGCTAGAAATATGGGCACTTTTCCCTGGGGCTAAATCTGCCAGGGTTTTCTCTGTGCATTGGGTGGTCATTGGCCCACCTCCTTGAATTGGAAAAGATGGAAATTCTTATGTGCAGGCAAAGGGATTTATTCCCCTAGCGGCGAATCTATTAACATTTAACGCACGGGGTTGTCAGGAAAGTTATATGGGAGGCGTTATGCTGTTTCAGACAATGGCCGGTTGGGAGCCATGGAATTATGTTTCGTCTGTTTTGGATATTGGCATTCTCGCCTATATTATTTATCAATTGCTGATGCTGATCCGGGGCACCAGGGCGGTACAGCTGTTAAAAGGGATATTGCTGGTGTTTGCCATGGCGGTCATCAGCGATTTGTTGGAGATGAATGCGCTTAATTGGATATTGAGACAAGCTTGGGCAGTCTTATTTGTGGCCATTGCCGTCATTTTTCAGCCGGAGTTGCGCCGTGCTTTGGAGCAAATAGGCCGAGGCAGGCTGTTTGGCTCCCATCATTTTTCCTTGGCTGCCAGCGATTTGACTCATGTTATTGATGAAATTGTGGCTGCGGCCATTGCTTGCGCCAAGACCAAAACCGGCGCCTTAATGGTGATAGAACGGGAAACCGGTTTGGCGGATTATGTGGAAAGCGGCATTGCTTTGGACGCCGCAGTCAGTCGGGAGCTTTTGATCAATATTTTTGTGAAGGATACGCCTTTGCATGACGGAGCGACCATTATTCAAAATGGCCGCATTTCCGCGGCAGCTTGCTTCCTGCCTTTGTCCGATAATCCCTATATCAGCACCACATTGGGGACGCGGCATCGGGCTGGTATTGGCTTATCCGAGGTGTCTGATGCTATGATTATTATCGTATCGGAAGAAACGGGGAATATTTCCTTGGCCCAGGATGGTAAGCTCATTCGTCAGCTGGATGAGCGGCATTTGCGGGAGCTTTTAGGCGGGCAGATGTCCTCCTCCTCTTCTTCTGTGGAGACTTCCAAGAAAAAGGAGGTGCAGAAAGATGCCTGATTCTTCCGGGATCAAATCCTTTTTCCTGCGCCTATGGCAACCACCCTTTTGGGGCTTTAAAATTTGCGCCCTGTTGGCGGCTGTGTTGATCTGGGCTTATGTAGTTACAACGCAGAATCCTACCACGGAGGTTAGCTATACCGTACCTGTGGAAATGCGGGATTTAGACCCGTCCCTGGCTATTCCCGATACAAATCGACAGGTTACGGTTACGGTCCAGGGCAGCAGTGCTATGCTGAATACCTTAACCAGAGGGCAAATTTATGCCTATGTCGATTTTTCCGAAGCCACGGAAGGGGAAGTCACAGTGCCGGTGAATGTGGATTTACCAGATGGAGTCACCTTGGTTTCCGTATTACCGGAAAGTTTGTCCTATGAACTGGTGCCGGTGGTGAGTGAAAGCTTCCCGGTGGAGGTACGCATGATCGGGGAACCTAGTGAGGACTGTACGCTGTTGGACCCCTTAACCAACCCGGATTTTGTGACCTTATCCGGTTCAGTGGAATATATGGAACAAGTTGCACAGGTATTCGTTTCTGCGGATGTTACCGGTTTAGAAGACTCTTACGACCAAAACCTCTCTGTGGAAGTCTTAGATGCCGCGGGGAATAGCATTAAGGATTGGTTTACCATTAGCCCCTCTACGGTTTCGGTCATCATCCCCCTGGTAACGTCCCAGCCGGAAAAAAGCGTAGCGATTTCCCCGATCCTTATTGGGGAGCCGGCCGTGGGCTATGAAGTCCGCCGTGTCGTGGTGGAACCCAGCACCGTGCGGGTATTTGGGGATTTGGGCTTGCTGGAGAATCTGTATTATCTGGAAACCGAGCCTTTGGATATCAGCGGCTTGAAAAAGAATGCTACCTTTAGCGTGGATTTGGTTTATGATAGTAATCTTACCTTGTCCCAAGAAACCGTTACCGTGGTGGTACAGATTGATACTACCAATACCACAGAAATTACCCGTAGCGGCTTGATTCATCCAGAGAATTTGCAGGCAGGCCTGACTTGTGAAACGCCTACGGCGGATTTGAATTTGGTATTAAGCGGGCCACAGACGGATATTGATGCCTTAAATGAAGCGGATATTATCCTAGTGGTGGATTTAAGCGGCATTACAGAGCCGGGGCTGTATGAATTGCCCATTGAAATTTCCCTCCCAGCCAATATTTCTTTGGTCAGCGTTTCTCCCTCCACGGTTTTTGTGACGGTGAGCGCTGAGGAAACGGGAGAAAACTCCGACGAGGAGGTAACGAATGAATAAGCGGGTACTGCGGGTTAGCGGCCTGCGCCTGCCTTTGTCCAAGCTGACCAGCTCTAGTCAGGAGGAACATCTTTTGCGGGAGCTGGCCGCCAAGCATTGCGGTGCGCCTGTTTCTGCGGTCTTGGCTTTGGACTTAGAAAAGAAATCGCTGGACGCTCGGGAAAAGGAGCGTCCGGCTTTCCTTTACACCGTAAGGGTTACGGTACAGGGAAAAGCCCGGGGCGAAGTTGCCTCTAAGCCTCCGCAAGTAGATTTGCCTACTTTAAGCCTGGGGAAACACCTTAGGCCGGTCATTATCGGGGCTGGGCCAGCGGGACTGTTTGCCGCTTATGCTTTGGCCTTGTCTGGGTTAAAGCCTTTGGTGTTGGAGCGTGGGTTCCCTGTAGAGGAACGGGCCCTTACGGTTCAGGATTTCTGGACGGGAAAAGGCTTGTCTTTAGATAGCAATATCCAATTCGGAGAAGGGGGCGCCGGCGCTTTTTCCGATGGCAAGCTCACTTCGCGTAGTAAGGATACTTTGGGCCGCTTTGTGTTGGAAACGCTGGTGGAGCACGGGGCCCCTAAGGATATTTTGTATTGGCATAAACCCCATATCGGTAGCGATGTACTGCCCCAGGTGGTAGCGGCTTTACGCCGGCATATTGAAGAATTAGGCGGTGAATTCCGCTATGGTTGCCGGGTAACAGGATTTTTGCTACGACAAGGGGCGATAGAAGGCGTGCGATTTTTGGACGCCGCTGGCGAACAGGATTTGCCTGTAGAATACTTAGTGTTGGCCGTAGGCAATGGCGCCAGGGAGATTTATCATAGCCTGGCTGCGTTGGATTTGGCCATGGAAGCGAAACCTTTTGCCGTGGGGCTGCGTATTGCCCATGCCCAATCTATGCTAGATCAAGGGCAATACGGCTCCTTTGCCCAGCATCCTTTACTGGGGGCTGCGGATTATCAGCTGACGTATACGGATGCACAAACGGGAAAAGGTTGTTATACCTTTTGTAATTGTCCCGGCGGCTATATTGTGAACGCCTCCAGTACAGCCAATGGGTTGGTGGTGAATGGCGCTAGTGATCGGAAAAGGAATGGCCCGTGGGGGAATTCTGCTGTTGTGGCACAGGTTAGCCCGGGCGAGGATTTTGGCACAGATCCCTTGGCGGGGATGCACTTCCAGGAAAAACTGGAGCAAGCTGCCTTTACTTTAGGCGGTGGCAATCATTATACCCCCTGCATGAGCATTGCTTCCTTTTTCGGCAATAGCCGGGATATGTCCTGGGATACGGGCTGTTTGCGTACGCCGGGCAGCGTGTTTCGGGATGTGCGAGAGTGCTTGCCAGAAGCCATCACGGAAAGCCTACAACGGGCGATTTCCACCTGGAACCGGCGTATTCCAGGCTTTGGCGAGGAAGGCCTTTTGGCTGCGGTGGAAAGCCGCACTTCGGCGCCTTTACGGATATTGCGGGGAGAAGACAGGCAATCCTTAAATTGCCGGGGCTTATATCCTGCGGGGGAAGGCGCCGGCTATGCCGGAGGAATTGTCAGTTCCGCCTTGGATGGCTTTCGTACAGCTTTGGCGGTATTGGAAAGGTATAGCGAATAGGGAACGCTGCATAAGACTGTAAGGAGAAACCGTGGAGGTATAGCATGGGAAAATATTTTGGAACAGATGGGATTCGTGGCCGAGTGAATGAGGCCCTAACCCCGGAAATGGCATATCAATTGGGCCGGGCTGCGGCTTCGGTGCTGGCAGAAGGGAGCGCACGACAAAGACCATTGCTGTTAATCGGCAAAGACACGCGAATTTCCGGCTCTATGCTGGAAAGCGCTTTGGCGGCTGGTTTTGCGGCCTCTGGTTGCGATGTGTTGCTTTTGGGCGTGCTTCCTACGCCTGCTGTAGCGGCCATGACCCGAATTTTACAAGCAGATGCGGCGGCCATGATTTCCGCTTCCCATAACCCCTATTATGATAATGGGATCAAATTCTTTAATGAGCAGGGGTTTAAGCTACCAGATGAAGTGGAAAACCGCATTGAAGCATTGAT
The DNA here is from genome assembly GCA_934427095.1 of uncultured Bacillota bacterium. Lineage (GTDB taxonomy): Bacteria > Bacillota > Dehalobacteriia > UBA4068 > UBA4068 > RGIG3155. Next base: position 12,178 of record CAKRYM010000011.1, read on the forward strand.
TGACCAGCCGGAGATGATTCACCCTGCCTTGGACGGCGATATCGGGGTGATTCGTCCGTATGAAGGGGCGGCAAAGGAATACGCCCAATGGGTATTGTCTAAGGTTCGCCCAGATTTGACTGGCTTAACTATTGTGGTGGATTGTGCCAATGGCGCCATTTCTCCCATTGCAGAGGAAGTGTTTACCCATTTGGGGGCAAAAGCCATTATGCTTGCCCATGAGCCGGACGGCTGCAATATCAATGCAAATTGCGGCAGTACCCATATGGAGGCCTTGCAGCGCCGGGTTGTGGCGGAAAGGGCAGATCTGGGCTTGGCTTTCGATGGGGATGCGGACCGGCTTTTGGCTGTGGATGAACAAGGACAGTTGGTCGATGGGGATCAAATTATCGCCATCATCGCCGCATGGCTAAAAGAAAAAGGGAATTTGACAACCAACCGCGTGGTGGTCACGGTTATGACCAATATGGGGTTCCGTTTGGCCATGGAAAAACTGGATATCCAAGTTGAGGAAACCAAGGTAGGGGACCGCTATGTCTTAGAACGAATGCAGAACACCGGCGCGGTGATCGGGGGCGAGCAGTCTGGCCATATCATCCTTTCCACCATGAACAGCACTGGGGACGGTTTGATGTCTGCGTTGCAGCTGTTAACGGTAATTTGCGACCGTAAACAGCCTCTAAGCCAATTGGCTAAAGTGATGGTACGGTTGCCGCAGGTTTTGGTCAATGTACGGGTAAAAGATAAACAGGGCCTGGAACAGCACGCAGAGATTCAAGCAGAAAAAGACCGGATTGAACAAATTTTAGCGGGCAGGGGCCGTTTGTTGCTCAGACCTTCTGGTACTGAACCTATGATTCGCGTCATGGCAGAAGGGGACGACATTGAGGAATTGAAGCAATTGGTGGATTGCATGGCCGGATTGATCGAAGCCAAATTGAGCTAAACGGGAAAGATTGCAGAAGAAAAACGCCATATCCTAAACAGGATATGGCGTTGCTTTTTCTTTTCTTGGGGGAGCTATTCATCAACTACGCAAATACGGCCATTGACTTGTAGTAGTTTTTGACACAAATCCTCATAACCCCGTTCAATATGGTGGATATCCCGGATTTCCGTGATACCTTTGGCCATTTGCCCGGCAATAATCATGGCGGCCCCGGCCCGCAAATCCGTTGCCCGGACAGAGGCGGGATGCAGGCGGCTTACCCCCCGCACCGTGGCCACATTACCGTTAAGCCGGATATCCGCGCCCATTTTCTGCAATTCTTCTACATGCATGAAGCGGTTTTCAAACACCGTTTCCGTGATGTTGCTGTCCCCTCTGGCAATGGTCAACAGGGACATAAATTGGGCTTGGGCGTCCGTAGGAAAGCCCGGATAGGGCAAAGTGGTAATATCCACGGGCTGAATTTGGTCGTTACCTAGAATGTGAATACTATCATATCCACATTCCATGAAAGCGCCGCATTCCACCAGCTTGGCAATTAAAGGCTGTAAATGCTCGCTGATGACATTGGTCAGGATCAGCTCGCTTTGGGTGGCGGCAGCCAAAATGAGGAAGCTAGCTGCTTCGATGCGGTCCGGAATCACCGTATGTCTGGCTGGTTGTAAGGACGTTACCCCTTGAATACGAATGCTACGGGTACCGGCGCCTTTGATCTTGGCCCCCATAGCATTGAGCATATTAGAAAGATCAATAATTTCCGGTTCCAAGGCCGCGTTTTCAATCACCGTTTGGCCATCTGCTAAAACCGCAGCCATAATCAAATTTTCCGTTGCGCCTACGCTGGGAAAATCCAAATAAATCCGGTTTCCCTCCATGAGCAGGCATTTGGCTTCGATATAGCCGGGTTTTTGCACGATATCCGCACCCAAAGCCTCAAAGCCCTTGATATGCAGGTCAATGGGGCGGGCGCCAATGGCGCAACCCCCGGGCAGGGCAATATGGGTTTTCCCCATGCGGGCTAGTAAAGGCCCGGCCAAAAGAAAGCTGGCGCGCATTTGGCGCATGAGCTCGGCGGGCGGATCAATTTCTTCGATATGGGTGGTGTCAATGGAAAGCTGGTGATTTTCATAATGGGTTTTGGCCCCGATATGCTCCAGAATGCGGCATAAGGTCGCCACATCGGAGAGCCAAGGGCATTCGCCGATCACGGAAACCCCGTCTGTGAGCAAAGTAGCGGCAATCAGCGGCAGGACGGAGTTCTTCGCCCCGCTGATATGCACCTTGCCAAATAATCTGTTTCCGCCTTCCACCAAAATCTTTCGCACAGTGTTAACCTCTTTTACATGATATATTTTTCATTATTCGCCTTTTCCCGGCTGTTTCCTTCATGCTGCAAAAGCCTCTTGCCACATATATATGATTTTTGGAGGCGATCTTATGCGAAAGAGAAGGAACACAAATTTTCTGACCCTGCTGCTTTTGGGGATAGCCCTGCTTTCTTTGGTCTTATGCTGGCTGCTTTTTCCCCAGGAAAAAGAGAAAGTGGATGTGGAGGTGGAAATCAGCGTATTATTCCCCGATGGGGAAATTCGCCAAGTGGCCCTGGAAGATTTTGTTTTTCAGGTGTTGGCTGGGGAAATGCCCGCTTCTTTTCAGCCAGAGGCTTTGGCCGCCCAAGCCATTGCTGCCCGGACCTATTTATGCGGGAAAATGTTGCAGCCAAAGCATGGGGAGGCTGCGGTATGCTGTGATAGCACTTGCTGCCAGGCCTGGGTGGATCCGGATTCTTTGGAGAATAAATGGGGAGAAGAGGCCAAAACCTATACGGCAAAGCTGAAAGCTGCCGTGGCAGATACGGAAGGGTTGATTTTGGTTTATGAGGGCGAACCGGCCCAAGCCTTTTTCTGCTCTACCTGCGGCGGGAAAACCGAGGCTTCCGGTGCGGTCTGGAGCCAGGATATCCCCTATTTGCAGCCGGTTTCTTGCGGATATTGTGAAATTTCCCCGCGTTTTGCTGGAGCAAAGGCGTTTTCTTTGACGGAATGCAGCGCTCTTTTGGGGGTTGCGCCAGAGGCTTTGGGAGAAATGTACGTCAATGGGCAAACTCCAGGCGGCCGGGTAGATTACTTAACCGTGGGCGAAAAAACCTATCGTGGTACGGAAATCCGCAGTTTGTTGGGGTTAAATTCCGCGGCCTTTGCCTGGCTAATCCGCGGGGAAGAAATCATTTGGCTTACCTTGGGTTATGGCCATGGGGTGGGCTTATGCCAGTATGGGGCGGAAGGCATGGCCATGCGGGGCTATCCTTATCCGGAAATTTTGCTCCATTATTATCCGGGTTGTACCATTCAGGATATCTCGTGTATAATAGGGACATGAGAAGCCTTTATCTTAAGATAAGAAAAACATGGGCAGGGCTCAGCCTAACCCAGAAAATAAACGCGCTGTTTTTGCTTTATGCTTGCGGGCTTTTTCCCTTGCTAGGCGGAGAGTATACGGGAATTACCTTGAGAAAGACCTTGCTCATCCTGATTCCGTCTTTGCTATGGGCGGGCGCTTTGCTACTAGCGAAGGAAAAACCGCGCCTTTTTCCCCTCGGCGGCGTAGAATGGGCTCTGGGAGGATTTTGGCTTTGGGCGGGGGTAGCTGCTTTATGCTCCCCCTTTGGCTGGTCTGCTTTCCTGGGTGTAGGGCGTAGCGGCGGTTGGCTGGGGTTAAGCTTTTTCTTACTCCTCTGGTGGTTGGGACGAGCTTGGGGCAAAGGGTACCCTAAACTATGGTTAACCGCCCTTGCTGGCAGCCTTTTGCTTATGAATGGCGTGGGCATCTGCCAATTATTAGGTTTCAATCCCTTGGGCCTTTATCCGCCGGGGGTTGGGTATCAGGATGGGGACATACTCTATCGCGGGACGTTTTTAACCACCATTGGCAATACGGGGCAGTTGAGCGCCTTTTATTGTTTGGCTTTTCCTTTGCTCCTTTTTTCTTGGCCTAAGGAAAGAACGCCTTTGCGTTATCTTTGGCTCCTGGCCATCCTTTCTACTTTGCCCATCCTTTACTTGGCGAAATTGGACGCGGCTTGGCTAGGGTTAGGCTTGGGACTACCCTTGGTTTTTGCCTTAAGCCGTAAAGAAAAGAAAATTCGTTGGCTCAGCCTAGCTGTTTATGGGTTGCTGTTGTGCGGCGGTTTGCTGTGGCTTTGGCAATACAGCGGCGAAAACGTAACCTTGCAGGAAGCGTCCTTTTTGTTGCATGGTCAGTGGGACCCTAGTTTTGGGTCGCAGCGTTTGGGGGTTTGGGCAAACACTTGGCAGATGATACAGGAAAGGCCTTGGCTGGGCTTTGGGCCGGATTGTTTTGCCTTGGCTTATGCGGACCATTTCCCTGGCGGCGCCAATTGGGACGCTGCCCATAATGAATATTTGGGCTATTGGTGCGATCTGGGATTGCCTGGCTTGTTGGCTTATGTGAGCGCTTTACTGCTTTCTTTTGTCACTTTCTTACGGCGGCAGCAAACAGCTGGGGCGGCCATGCTCCTTTGTTATGGGTTGCAAGGCCTGTTCAGCTTTCCTACCTTTTTGGTGGCCCCGCTGTTTTGGCTTTTTGGGGGAATCCTTTGGGGAGAATCAGCGGAAAGAGGGGAAAATTTTCTTGTTTCTCATGAAAAAGCATGGTACAGTAAAATTGAGGCAAGGGAATGAATAAATACCTTGGCGGAAAGGAGTAATGTTTCATGTATCATTGTGCGGAATGTAGCAAACACGGTTGTGAGAAACACGATATGGAACAGACCATGACTTGCTGCCCTTGTAAGGAAGAAGAAATACAAACCCAAGCCAAGGCTCTTTATGCAGAGGAGGAGAATCACCGTCTGGCCTTATCCGCCGCTTTGGTGGAGGCTGAAGGCTACGGGGTTCTTTGCCGAATGGAGGAAATCATGCTCTTTGCCAAAAAAGCCGGCTTTCAAAAGATCGGCCTGGTTTTTTGCGTTGGGTTTAAAGAGGAAGCCCGTACGGTAAGCCGTATTCTACGGCATAATGGGTTTGAAGTGGTTTCTGTGGCTTGTAAGAATGGGGATATTCCCAAATCTAGCCTAGGCGTAAAAGACGAACAGACTTTATCCGGTTGCGGTCGGGAAACCATGTGTAATCCCATTGGTCAGGCCTTGCTCATGAATAAGGAAAAGGTTGAGCTCAATGTTTTACTAGGCTTATGCGTAGGCCATGATTCTTTGGCTTTAAAATATTTAGAAGCCCCAGCCACCATTTTAGGGGTAAAAGACCGGGTGACCGGGCATAACCCCATGGCCGCTATTTATTTGGCTGATGGTTATTACAAAAAACGCTTTTTTAAATAAATGGTGATAAGAGAAAAACGCTCCCTGGTTTGACCAGGGAGCGTTTTTTTATGGATTCTGTTTCGTTTTCGCGCCTGCTTTATCTTGTTGATTTTGCGCCCTTTGGTCTTGGTTGATATGCTGGGCGCGGACTTTGTAAATGACATTGACGATTGCTGCAATGATGGGTCCTAAAATCAGGCCGGGCAAGCCTAGCAGGAGAATGCCCAGAATAGCGGCACCTAAGGCCACCAACGGCCGAATTCCCATGGCTTTCCCAGAAATAATGGGGTCTAAGATTTGCCGCACCACCACTAAGCCCACATATAATAAGCCAATTTTAATGGCCATAGACGTATTCCCATTACAGGCCGCAATAATGGCCCAGGGTACAAAGACGATGCCGCTGCCTAATACGGGAATGAATTCCAGCAGGGAAATGCCGAGCGCGATCAGGAAAGCCAATTTAACGCCGAAAAGGGTCAAGGCGACGGAAATCACCACTAGGTTTAACAGGAAAAAGATGAGCTGAGCTTTGAGCCAGCCCAAGCCCAGATGCAAAAAACCATCCACATAATCAAGAAAGCGACTTTTGCTCATCCTGTCCTCCTTTGCTAAGTGTCTTAGAAGTTAACCGTATTTTATCATAGCGCAATGATCCGGTCAAATATCCTTTACCCTTTTCTATGGAAAAATGAACGGCTTCATGAACGGTGCTTTCCTTGTTTTCGACGGTCTTTGTAAAGGGGCCTATGCTATACTAAACAGAAGAGCAATAATCGCAGAGAAGGGGTACTTTATGACAGCTTGGCAACGGTTTGATCAACGCTATGGGGCGCATCCTGGGGTTTGTCAGAAAAAGAAAGGGGTGTGGTTTTCCCTTTTCGCACCGGAGGCAGAACAGGTCATGCTGGTGGGGGATTTTAATTTTTGGGATTCCACCACCCACCCGATGGAAAAAGCAAAGGATGGAAGCTGGCGTTTATTCGTCCCTTGTTTGCAAGCCGGGGAGCGATATCAATATGATCTTTTGACCAAAGCAGGCGTCTGGCAGCGAAAAACAGACCCTTGCGGTTATTGGGCGGATCTGCGACCGGAAAACGCCTCTAGAGTTTGGGATCATTCTACCTATGCTTGGCAAGACGACTCCTACTTGGCAAAGCGGCGTACTTTACCCCATTTCAGCCGGCCGATATTAATCTATGAGTTGCACGCCGCTTCCTGGCAGAGACATGAGGATAACCGCTTCCTTTCCTGGCAGGAGCTGGCGGATAGATTAATTCTCTACGTGCAGGAAATGGGGTATACCCATATTGAGCTTCTGCCGGTGATGGAACATCCTCTAGACTCTTCCTGGGGTTATCAGATTACCGGCTATTACAGCACCACCTCCCGCTTCGGGGACCCGGACGGACTAAAATATTTGGTGGATCGTTGCCATCAGGCGGATATTGGCGTGTTGCTGGATTGGGTGCCGGGGCATTTTTGTAAGGACGAGCATGGCTTAAGCCATTTCGACGGCAGCCAACTCTTTGAAAAAGAAGAACATTGCCAATGGGGGACGTTGAAATTCGATTTTAGCCGGGAAATGGTTTGCGATTTTCTTTGGAGCAACGCCCTGTTTTGGCTGGAAGAATAC
>CAKRYM010000012.1 GCA_934427095.1 uncultured Bacillota bacterium
GAGGTAATTTCCGTGGAGCGAGTTCGAGAAAAATTCGAGCGAAAGGAGCAACACAATGGGTCAGCAGAAAATCAGAATCAGACTGAAGGCTTACGATCATCGGCTTTTGGACGCTTCGGCGGAGAAGATCGTTGAGACCGGCAAGCGCACGGGGGCGCAGGTAGCAGGGCCTATCCCGCTGCCTACGGAGAAAAATATTTACACTATCCTCCGTTCGCCCCATGTCAACAAAGACAGCCGTGAGCAATTCGAGATGAGAACTCACAAACGCCTCATCGACATCATTGAGCCTACTTCCAAGACCATGGACGCGCTGATGCGGTTGGAATTGCCTGCCGGCGTGGACATTGAGATCAAACTGTAAGGCGTTTGTTTTATACTAGAAAGCGAGGTGTACAACATGCCGAAAGCTATACTCGGCACGAAGCTGGGGATGACGCAGATCTTCAGCCCCGAAGGTAAGATCGTTCCGGTTACGGTCATTGAGGCCGGCCCCTGCAACGTTGCGCAGGTAAAGACCGAAGCTACCGACGGCTATAACGCCATTCAGCTCGGTTATGGCGCCATCAAGGCGGTAAACGTGAATAAGCCTTTGAAAGGCCATTGTGAAAAAGCAGGCATTGATCCTGTTAAACATTTTCAGGAAGTCCGCACGAAGGACGTTGACGCTTACAAGCCCGGTGATGTGATCACCGTTGAAGTTTTCTCCGCTGGGGAAAACGTTGACGTTTCCGGCGTCAGCAAAGGTAAGGGGTTTGCCGGCGGCATTAAACGCTGGAATCAGCGCCGCGGTCCTATGGCCCATGGTTCCAAGAGCCATCGTCGTCCTGCCAGTGCCGGTGCAAAGGGCCCTGCCCGCGTGTTCAAGGGTAAGAAATCTCCCGGCCGTTTGGGCGGTGAAAATTGCACCATTCAGAACCTGAAAATCGTAAGAGTAGATGCAGAACGGAATTTGATGCTGATTAAGGGCGCTGTCCCTGGGGCAAAGAAGAGCGTTCTGTTCATTAGAGAATCCCGCAAACAGGGTTAACCGTAAGAAAGGAGGTCAGGCATGACTACTATAGACGTATTAAATAGAGAAGGCGCCGCTGAAGGCCAGGTCGAACTAATTGATGAAATGTTCGCCGCTCAGATTAACGTCCCGCTGATGCACCAGGCCGTTAAGGTTTACCTGGCAAGCCAGCGCAGAGGCACCCACAGTGTCAAAACCAGAGCTGCTGTTTCCGGCGGCGGTAAAAAACCGTGGCGCCAGAAAGGTACCGGTCGCGCCAGCTTCGGTTCTTCCCGTAACCCGGTTTGGACCGGCGGTGGTGTGGCATTTGGTCCTGTGGTACGCAGCCATAGCATTCAGATGCCCCGCAAAATGCGGAGAGCCGCTTTGTATTCTGCCTTGTCCAGCAAATTGGCTGATGGCAGCTTGATCATTCTGAAGGAATTGGATTTTGAAGCACCCAAGACCAAGGAATTTGCCCGTATTATGAAAAATGTGAACGCCCAGAGCGCTTTGGTAGTGATGGACGAAGATTGCGTTAACGCATATCTGGCTTGCCGCAACATCCCTGGGGTAAAACCCGTGTTGTTCGACAGCGTCAATACCTACGATGTGCTGTATCATGATAAGCTCATCATGACTGAAGCCTCTCTGGCTAAATTTGAGGAGGTGTACGCATAATGCGCGATCCGCATACCGTCCTGATCAAGCCGATGGTTTCTGAGAAAGCCCTGGCTCTCATGGAAGATAATAAGTATTCCTTCCTCGTTGACAAGACTGCCAACAAGATCGAGATCAAATACGCAGTGGAAACTCTGTTCAACGTGCATGTGGTTTCTGTCCACACGAAGAACTGCTTGGGTAAGATGCGCCGCATGGGCCGCTTCATGGGTAAGCGTCCTGATACCAAGCGCGCTATCGTCAAGCTGGCTGCTGGGGATAAGATCGAGATCTTCTCCAACTTATAATAAGCCCGGGCAAAGGAGAATTAAACAATGGGTATTAAAAAATATAAACCTACTTCTCCCGGTCGTCGCGACATGACGGTTTCCACTTTTGAGGAAATCACCACTTCCGTCCCGGAGAAGTCCTTGCTCCAGCCTTTGAAATCCAGAGGCGGACGTAATCATGAAGGTCATCTCACCACTCGTCATCAGGGCGGTGGTCATAAGAGAATGTACCGCGTTATCGACTTTAAACGCAATAAAGACAATATCCCGGCTAAGGTCGCTAGCATCGAATACGACCCCAACCGTACTGCCAATATCGCTTTGCTGAATTATGCTGACGGTGAAAAACGTTACATTCTGGCTCCCTTGGGCCTGAAGCTGGGCGATGTGATCTATTCCGGGGAAAACGTTGACATCATCCCCGGCAACTGCTTGCCCCTGGCCAACATCCCTGTTGGTACCGTGGTGCACAATGTTGAGCTGACTCCTGGTCTGGGCGGCAAAATGGCCCGTAGCGCCGGCGCTTCTGTTCAGCTCATGGCCAAAGAAGGGAAATACGCCACCTTGCGTATGCCTTCCGGCGAAATGCGTATGGTTCTGGCCGGTTGCCGTGCTACCGTTGGTCAGGTAGGCAACATTGACCAGGAAAACATCAATATCGGTAAGGCTGGTCGTAGCCGTTGGATGGGCATCCGTCCCGCTAACCGCGGCGTTGTCATGAATCCTTGCGATCACCCGCATGGCGGCGGCGAAGGCCGTTCTCCGGTGGGCCGCAACCCGGTCACTCCTTGGGGCAAACCTGCTCTGGGCGCCAAGACCCGCAACCGCAAGAAATCCAGCAACCGCCTGATTATCAAGCGGCGTAATAGCAAATAAGGGAAGGGAGGACAGATAAATGAGCAGATCGATCAAAAAAGGTCCGTATGTTGAAGAAAGGCTGATGAAACGTATCGAGGCTCTTAACGAAGCCGGCGATAAAAAGGTTCTGAAGACCTGGTCTCGTTCCTCTACCATCTTCCCGCAGTTCGTTGGTCACACCATCGCTGTGCATGACGGCAAGAAACACGTCCCCGTATATATTACCGAAGATATGGTTGGTCATAAACTGGGAGAATTCGCTCCCACGCGCTACTTCCGCGGCCATGCCGGTAAAGCCGAGCGTTCCTCGTCGCTGAAGTAGAAAGGAGGAAGAAGAGTTGGAAGTTAAAGCTACCGCAAAATATCTCCGCATTTCTCCCCGCAAAGCCCGCTTGGTCATTGACTTGATTCGTGGCAAGAGCGCAAAGGAAGCGGAAGCCATCTTGAAATTTACGCCCAATAAGGGTGCAGAGCTGGCAGCAAAGGTTCTCCATTCTGCCATCGCCAATGCAGAGAACAACCTGTCTCTGGATAAAAGCGATCTCATCGTCACCAAGGCATACGTCGATGAAGGCCCCAGCCTCCGTCGCTATAAACCCCGTGCACAGGGCCGCGCTGATAGAATGGTTCACAGAATGAGCCACATCACTATCGCGGTGGGCACCAGAGAGGAGGAGTAAGATGGGTCAGAAGGTCAACCCTAAGGGGTTCCGCGTCGGCGTAATCAAAGATTGGGACGCCCGCTGGTACGCCAACAAAAAGGATTTTAAACATTTCCTTTATGAAGACTACAAACTGCGTCGCTTCATGAAAGAGAAGCTTTACGCTGCCGGCGTTTCCAGAATTGATATTGAACGCACCGGCGGTCGCATCAGAGTGAATGTCTTTACCGCTAAACCCGGTATCGTCATTGGTAGAGGCGGCCAGGAAGTGGAAGTTCTCCGCAAAGAGCTGGAAAATATGACCGGCAAAAAGGTCTCCGTGAACATCACTGAGGTCAAACGTCCTGAGTTGGACGCCCAGTTGGTCGCTGAAAGCGTTGCTTCTTCTCTGGAAAGACGTATCGCTTTCCGTCGTGCCATGAAACAAACCGTTACCCGCACCAGACGGATGGGCGGCGAGGGTATCAAAATCATGTGCTCCGGCCGTTTGGCTGGCGCTGAAATCGCCCGTACCGAGTGGTATGCTGAGGGCAAAGTACCCCTGCACACCCTGCGCGCCGACATCGATTATGGTTTTGCTGAAGCCAATACCGCTTATGGCAAAATCGGCGTGAAAGTCTGGATCTACAAGGGCGAAGTTCTTCCCCGTAAAGTAGAAAAAATCAAAGAAGTAGCAGTGGAGGAGGGCGAATAAATGTTACTGCCTAAGCGTGTTAAATATCGCCGCCAACACCGCGGCACCATGAAGGGCGCTGCACATAAGGGCAATTTCGTCGCCTATGGCGAATACGGCCTGCAGGCTTTGGAATGCGGTTGGATCACCAGCCGGCAGATCGAAGCAGCTCGTATTGCAATGACCCGTTATATCAAACGTGGTGGTAAGGTCTGGATTAAGATCTTCCCCCACAAACCCGTAACCGAGAAACCCGCTGAAACCCGTATGGGTTCTGGTAAAGGTTCTCCCGAATACTGGGTAGCAGTGGTTAAACCCGGTAAGGTGATGTTCGAAATCGCCGGTATCCCGGAAGAAGTCGCCAGAGAAGCTATGCGTCTTGCTCAGCATAAACTGCCCATCAAGACCAAGTTTGTAAAACGTGAAGAAACGGCAGGTGAAAATTAATGAAGGCACAAGAACTCCGTGATCTCACCTACGAAGAATTGATGAAGAAGGAAAGCGATCTTCAAGCGGAACTGTTCAATTTGCGCTTTCAATTAGCCACCGGCCAGTTGGACAATACCGCAAGCATCAAGAACTGCAAAAAGGATATGGCCAGAGTTAAGACCATTATCCGCCAGAAGGAAATGGAAAAGGCGCAGGCCTAAGGAGGTACACTAATAATGGAGAGAAAATCCAGAAAAACTCGCATCGGCATTGTGGCCAGCGACAAAATGGATAAAACCGTTGTGGTGGAGGTCGAAAGCCGTACTCGCCATTCCCTTTATGGCAAGATCACCACAAGTCACAAAAAATATAAGGCCCATGATGAAAACAATGAGGCCCGCATCGGCGATAAAGTCTTGATTATGGAATGCCGCCCGATGTCCAGAGAGAAGAGATGGCGTGTTGTGGAAATCCTGCAGAAGGCGCCCATCGTCTGATCGAAAAACCAATAAATAAAATTCTAGGAAGGGGGCGGCTTTCATGATTCAAGCCGAAACCAGACTTAAGGTTGGGGACAATACCGGCGCAAAAGAATTGCTTTGCATTAAGGTCCTGGGTGGTTCCCGCCGTAAATACGCCACGGTCGGCGATGTTATCGTCTGCGCCGTGAAAGAAGCAACTCCTGGTGGTGTCGTGAAAAAAGGCGACGTGGTCAAGGCTGTCGTCGTACGTACCGCAAAGGAAATCCGTCGTCCTGACGGTTCTTATATCCGCTTCGATGAGAACTCCGCTGTGATCATCAATGATCAGAACCAGCCCCGCGGCACCCGTATCTTTGGCCCGGTGGCCCGTGAACTGAGAGAAAAGGACTTCATGAAAATCGTTTCTCTCGCTCCGGAAGTGCTGTAGGAGGGAAGAAAATGGCAGTAGAGAAGAAAAAAATCCACGTCAAGAAGGACGACAATGTGGTGGTCATCACCGGTAAAGACGCTGGTAAACAGGGTAAAATCATTGACGTTGATCTGAAAAAAGGCCGCGTCTATGTGGATAAGCTCAACATCGTCAGCCGGCATACTAAACCCACCCCCGGCGCCCCTCAGGGCGGTATCGTGAAAAAGGAAGCTTCTATGGACGCTTCCAATGTGATGCTCTGGTGCAGCAAATGCGGCAAGGGCGTCCGCATCAAGAAGCAGGTCAACCCCGATGGTAGTAAGGTCCGCGTTTGCGCGATCTGCGGAACCAGCTTCGATAAATAACCGAGGGAAAGGAGGAGAAACTTTATGGCAAGGCTTCAAGAGCGTTACGACGCTGAAATTCGCGGCCAGCTGCAGGAAAAGTTCCAGTACAAGAACGTTATGCAGATCCCGCGTCTGAAAAAAGTCGTTATCAATATCGGCTTAGGCGAAGCCATCCAGAACCCCAAGGCTTTGGATGCCGCTGTTGCTGATCTGACCGCAATCTCCGGTCAGAAACCCATCATTACGAAAGCCAAAAAGTCTATCGCTGCCTTCAAGCTCCGCCAGGGCATGAGCATTGGCTGCAAAGTAACCCTGCGCGGTGAACGGATGTATGAATTCGTTGATAAGCTGATTTCGGCTGCTATCCCTCGTGTTAGAGACTTTAAGGGCGTTTCCACTAAGGCCTTCGACGGCCGCGGCAATTATACGCTGGGCCTGAAAGAACAGCTCATCTTCCCGGAGATTGAGTATGACAAGGTCGATCGGGTACGCGGGATGGAAGTGGCTTTTGTTACCTCCGCTACGACTGATGAAGAATGCAAAGAATTGTTGCGGTTGATGGGCATGCCCTTCGCCGATAAGTAAGAAGAGGAGGAAATCAAGTGGCTAAGACTTCTATGCTTGTCAAACAACAGAGGACGCCAAAATATGCCGTGCGCGGTTACAATCGTTGCAGCATCTGCGGCCGTCCCCATGCCTATATGCGTAAGTTCGGCATTTGCCGTATTTGCTTCCGCAACCTGGCCTACAAAGGAGAAATCCCCGGCGTGACCAAGTCTAGCTGGTAAACCGGGATCAAGGAGGTTTAAACAAATGGTAGTAACCGATCCTATCGCCGATTTCCTCACCAGAATTCGCAACGCCAACATGGTCTACATGGATAAGGTCGAAATCCCGGCTTCCAAAACGAAAACCGGTCTTGCAAACATTCTGAAGGACGAAGGCTATATCAAGGATGTGGAATATGTCGAAGACGGTAAACAGGGCATTCTGCGCCTGTATCTGAAATATGCGGGCAAAGAACGGGTCATCAGCGGTTTGAAGCGCATTTCCCGCCCCGGCCTGCGTGTTTACGCCAGAAAAGACGAACTGCCGAAGGTCTTAGGCGGCCTGGGCATCGCTATCGTCTCCACGTCTTCCGGTCTGATGACCGACAAAAATGCACGTAAACAGGGACTGGGCGGAGAAGTTCTCTGCTACGTCTGGTAAGCGCAGGGAGGTGCAATTATGTCTCGTATCGGTAAAATGCCCATCACCCTGCCGGCAGGCGTCACCGCTGAGATTAACGGCTGCAGCGTTGAGGTAAAAGGCCCTAAGGGTGTGTTGAAGAGAGAATTCTCTCCAAAAATCAATATTGAGCTGGAAAACGGCGTGATCACCGTGAAGCGCAACAGCGATAATCCGAAGGAACGCGCGCTGCATGGCTTGACCCGCGCTCTGCTCAACAACATGGTCGTTGGCGTGTCCACCGGCTTCCAGAAAAAACTGACTTTGGTTGGCGTTGGTTACCGCGCAGCAATGAACGGCAACAAACTCAACCTCACTGTGGGGAAATCCCATCCTGTGGAAATGGATCCCGGTGCGGATCTGACCGTGGAAACCCCACAGCCCAATACGATCATTATCTCCGGCATTGATAAAGAGAAAGTCGGCGCATTTGCGGCTGTCGTCCGTGAGGTTCGTCCGCCTGAACCCTACAAAGGCAAAGGGATTAAATACGCTGATGAGGTCATTCGTCGTAAGGCTGGTAAGGCCGGCGCCAAGAAATGATCTCCTTAAACAAGCTGAGCCGTATTTGATCAAGGGATATAATCCTTGTGAACGGCAGAAAGGATGGCTAAGATGTATAAAAGGATTGACCGTAAAGCGATCCGTGCGAAAAAGCATTACCGCATCCGTCAAAATCTTTGCGGTACTGCTGACTGCCCCCGTTTGGCGGTATATCGCAGCAATAAGCATATTTACGCGCAGATCATCAATGATGAGAAGGGCGTGACCCTGGCAAGCGCATCCACCTTGGATGCTTCCCTGAAGGGTGAATTCGGCGGCAATTGCGCTGCCGCGAAGAACGTAGGTCTGCTCCTGGCTGAACGGGCCAAGGCCGCGCATATCACTTCCGTGATTTTTGACCGCGGTGGCTTGCTCTATCACGGCAGAATTGCGGCATTAGCCGAAGGCGCCAGAGAGGGCGGCTTGGAATTTTAGGCGAAGGAGGTTAACTGAACATGGCAAGACCTGAAGGAAGAGACAGACGTGACAGAGATCACGAAAAGGAAGCCCCTGAATTTCAGGAGCGTGTTGTATTTATTAACCGCGTCGCCAAAACCGTTAAAGGTGGCCGCCGGATGAGCTTTTCCGCTCTGGTAGTCGTTGGCGATGGCAAAGGCCGCGTTGGTTCCGGCATGGGCAAAGCTGCCGAAGTACCGGAAGCCATTCGTAAAGCGGTTGATGCTGCGAAAAAGAATCTGATTACCGTACCTCTGGTACACAATACTGTTCCCCATGAAGTGATCGGCCGTTTTGGCGCAGGCGTTGTTTTGCTGAAGCCCGCTGCTGACGGTACTGGCGTTATCGCCGGTGGTCCCGTCCGTGCCGTATGCGAACTGGCAGGAATGAAAAATATTCTTACCAAGTCCCTGGGTTCCAACACTGCTGTCAACATGGTGAACGCAACCATGGCTGGGCTGAAGTCTTTGAAGACCGTTGAGCAAGTTGCGCGCCTCCGCGGCAAGACTCCCCAGGAAATCTTGGGTTAAGGAGGGGCAACCAATGGCTAAGATTAAAATCACGTTGACCAAAAGCCCCATCGGCTATAACAAAAAGCAGAGGGCAACAGCTGAGGCGCTGGGCCTGAAGAAAATGCAGTCCTCCGTCATTCAGGAAGCTACCCCGGACATCCTGGGCAAGGTTCGCGCCATTGCTCATCTGGTCACCGTGGAAGAACTTTCTGAGAACGCGGACTAAGAGTCTTGGAGGTGCAAAATGAAGCTTAATGAACTTTCTCCCGCACCCGGTTCCACGCATAAGTCCATCCGGGTGGGCAGAGGTATCGGTTCCGGTAAAGGCAAAACTGCTGGCCGGGGCCATAAAGGCCAGAAATCCCGTAGCGGCGGCGGCGTTCGTCCCGGGTTTGAAGGTGGCCAGATGCCCCTGTCCCGTCGCTTACCTAAGCGCGGTTTCAACAATAAATGGCGTAAAGAAATTGTGGAGGTATCCCTCGACGCACTCAACGCTTTTGAGAACGGCACTGTCGTTACCGAAGAGCTGCTGTGGGAAGCTGGCATTATCCGCCATATCAAGGACGGCGTAAAAGTCCTGTCCAATGGCGAATTGGAAAAACAGCTGACCGTATGCGTTCCGGCAACTAAGGCCGCGGCTGAGCAGATTGAAGCACGCGGCGGAAAAGTCGAGGTGAAGTAAATGTTTTCTGCATTGGCGAATGCCTGGAAAATTCCCGAACTGCGGAAAAAGTTGCTTTTCACTCTCTTGATGCTGGGTGTTTTCCGACTGGGCTCCCATATCCCGGTTCCGGGCATTGACCGCGAATTGTTGGCAAATATGTTCCAGTCCGACATCTTCGGTTGGGTGGATATCCTTTCCGGCGGTTCCTTCAAGAACTTGACCATTTTCGCAATGGGCATTATCCCTTATATCAACGCTTCCATTATTGTGCAGTTGTTGACCATGGTAGTGCCTTATTTCGAAAACCTGGCCCGACAGGGACAGGAAGGCCGCAAGAAGATGAATCAATGGATTCGCTATGGCGCTGTTGTTCTGGGCTTTGCTCAGGCAGTGGTGATGTCCTTCTATATGCAGGACGCCATGGTTCATTCCAATCTCTGGAGCGTTATCGTCTGCACGGTTTCCCTGACTGCCGGTACTGCCTTCCTGATGTGGTTAGGTGAGCAGATTACAGAAAATGGCATCGGCAATGGTATCTCTTTGATTATCTTTGCCGGTATCGTCTCCCGCGTTCCTAGCGGTATCGCTACCCTTTATCAGTACATTACCGTTGGTGATGTGGGTGTTATCCCTGTTCTGCTGTTCTTGGTGATTGCCTTGCTCCTGATCGTTGGGGTTATCGCTATCCAGGAAGGGCAGAGAAAAATCACAGTTCAGTATTCCAAGCGTGTAGTTGGCCGCAAAGTCTATGGCGGCCAGAGCACCTTTATTCCCATGAAAGTGAACCAGGCCGGCGTGATCCCGATCATCTTCGCCATGGCGCTGTTGACTTTCCCCACGGTGATCGCCGGCTTCTTTGCAGAAAGCAAGTTTGCGATTTGGGTTGGTAAAGTGCTCAGCTATCAGCACCCGGTTTATATTATCCTTTACGCTGTGCTGATCTTCCTCTTTACGTATTTCTATACGGCAGCTACGTTCAATACCGTTGACGTGGCAGATAATCTGCGGAAGAACGGCGGCTTTATCCCGGGTCTGCGCCCTGGCAAACCCACTGCGGAATATTTGGATAAGGTTCTGTCCCGCCTGACCTTTGCAGGCGCGGCTTTCCTGACGGTGATCGCCCTGATGCCTTCTATCCTCATGGCGATTACCGGAATGAATCTCTACTTCGGCGGCACTTCTTTGCTGATCGCAGTAGGCGTTGCCCTGGATACCATGCGGCAGATTGAATCTCACCTGCTGATGCGGCATTATCAGGGTTTCATGAAATAGTCATTGCAGCATTCCCGGACGAGGGTGGGCAGGATTACGCCCACCCCGCCGCCCGGTTGACGAAGAGAGGTAAAAATTATGAAGATCGTCTTATTAGGACCTCCTGGTGCCGGCAAAGGCACGCAGGCCGAGGGCCTGGTCAAGAAATTGTTTGTGCCTCACATCTCCACTGGCGACATGTTCCGTTCCGCCATCAGCAATGGTACGGATCTTGGTCTGGAAGCCAAAAGCTATATGGATCAAGGTAAACTGGTACCTGATGAAATTACGGTGGGCATCATCCGGGATCGTATCGCCCAGCCTGATTGCAAGGAAGGCTTTTTGCTGGAT
The DNA here is from genome assembly GCA_934427095.1 of uncultured Bacillota bacterium. GTDB lineage: Bacteria > Bacillota > Dehalobacteriia > UBA4068 > UBA4068 > RGIG3155. The sequence continues at coordinate 10,806 of CAKRYM010000012.1, forward strand.
GGCTTTCCCCGTACGATTGCCCAGGCCGAAGCTTTGGATCAGCTTTTGGCTGAACAGGGCGGCTTAGACGCCGTGCTGAATATCAGCGTGGAGTTGGATAAACTCATCACCCGGTTGACTGGCCGCCGGATGTGCCGTAACTGCGGTACCATCTATCATCTGCTGTATAATGCGCCTTCTAAGGAAAACGTTTGCGATGTCTGCGGTGGCGAATTATATCAGCGGGCTGATGATACGGAAGAAACCGTGAAGAACCGTCTCAGCGTTTATGAAGCTCAGACCGCCCCGTTGATCGAATACTATGAGAAACAGGGCATTCTGCACACGGTAAATGGCGACCAGCCCATCAATGCAGTTTTGGTGGATTTAGGCGCTGCGCTGGGTCAGGATTGGGCTTAGTCAAGAGATACTAGCGTTAAGAACCGGCGGCCGGATGAAGCCGGCCATCGTTATCGCGGCTTTATCAGCGGCTCGCTTTGTGGTGAACAGATGAAACGAGAAAAAACAAATCTAAGTCATGAAGCATATGCCAAAGCCTTATCCTCTAAAGGCTGCTGGCAAAAAGGGCAGCTGGTTCGGTCAAAAGCAGGACGGGATAATGGCCGGTATTATCTTGTTCTGGCGGAAGAAGGCGAGTTCCTCTGGGTGGCAGACGGACGTAAGCGTCCGGTCAGTTTAGCCAAGCGGAAGAACAAACGACATCTCCAGAAAATCAAAAAGGTAGCGGCTGACCTCAGTTTTCTGGAATCGGACAAAACGCCTACTGACGAAATGGTCCGCGCCGCAATAGCGAGCCTGATGACGTCGGAAGAAAAAGGAGGGCGAAGGAATGTCCAAACAAGATGCGATTGAAATCGACGGCGTGGTCGTCGAGCCATTGCCTAACGCGATGTTCACCGTTGAACTGGCCAACGGTCACCGGATCCTTGCACACATTTCTGGCAAGATCAGAACCAATTATATCCGGATCCTGCCTGGTGACAAGGTTACGGTGGAATTGAGCCCTTACGACTTAAAGAGGGGCCGGATAACTTACAGATATAAATAGAGGAGGTATTGACATGAAGGTCAGAGCTTCTGTTAAACCCATTTGCGAAAAGTGCAAGATCATCAAACGTCATGGTAAAGTTATGGTGATCTGCCCCAATACCAAGCATAAACAGGTTCAAGGATAACACAAACGGAGGTGTTACATTAAATGGCACGTGTTGCTGGCGTAGACCTGCCTCGGGAAAAGCGAGTCGAAATCGGCTTGACTTATATCTACGGCATCGGTCTGAAAACTTCCCAGAAAATACTTGCTGAGGCCGGGATTAACCCCGACACTCGCGTCAAGGATCTGACCGAAGATGAAACGGTCCGTATCCGTGAGATTATTGCCAACAAATACCAGGTGGAAGGCGATTTGCGCAGAGAGGTTGCCCTCAATATCAAACGCCTCTCTGAAATCGGCTGCTATCGTGGCTTGCGCCACCGTCATGGCCTGCCGGTTCGCGGTCAGAACACCAAAAACAATGCTCGTACCCGTAAAGGGCCGAAACGTACCGTCAGCGGTAAGAAGAAGAAATAAGGGAAAGGGGGTCCTATTAGAATGGCACCACGCAGACAGATTCGTAAAAGAAAAGAAAAGAAAAACGTGGAAGTGGGCGTAGCGCATATCCAGTCCACCTTCAATAACACCGTTGTTACCATTACCGATAAAGCCGGTAATGCGATTTCTTGGTCCTCCGCCGGCGCTCAGGGATTCAAGGGCTCTCGTAAGAGCACTCCCTTTGCCGCGCAAATGGCTGCCGAACAGGCTGCCCGTGACGCGATGGAACATGGTATGCATCAGGTGGAATGCCTGGTGAAAGGCCCCGGCTCCGGCCGTGAAGCCGCCATCCGCGCTTTGCAGGCTGCTGGTCTTGAAGTCAGCATGATTAAAGACGTGACGCCCATCCCGCACAACGGCTGCCGTCCGCCCAAAAGAAGAAGAGTCTAGGAGGAGAAACACATGGCAAGATACACTGGTGCTGTTTGCCGCCTCTGCCGCCGCGAGGGGATGAAACTCTATCTCAAAGGCGATCGTTGCTATTCTGACAAATGCGCTTTTGCTTGCAAGCAGGCTGCGCCTGGCCAGCATGGCACTTCTCGGAAGAAAGTTTCCGAATACGGCATGCAGTTGAGAGAAAAGCAGAAAGTAAAAAGAATTTACGGAGTGCAGGAAAAGCAGTTCCGCCTCTATTATGATAAGGCTTCCCGTCAGAAGGGCGTTACGGGTGAAAACCTCCTGGCCCTGCTGGAACGCCGTCTGGACAATGTGGTCTACCGTCTGGGTTTTGCTAGCTCTCGGGTTGACGCCCGTCAGCTGGTTCGCCACGGGCATTTCACTGTAAACGGCCATAAGGTCAATATCCCCTCCTTCCAGGTGAAGGAAGGTATGGTCATCACGGTGAAGGAAGCAAGCCGCCGTTCTCCCAAATTTGAGGCGATCGCTGCCGCTATTACCCGTACCACTGCTCCGGCCTGGTTGGAATTGGATAAGGAGAATCTGGTGGGCAAGGTTGTTGCAATGCCTAGCCGCGGCGATATCGATCTGCCCATCAATGAGCAGTTGATCGTTGAGTTGTACTCCAGATAAACAACCCCGAACCCTCAATGAACACGTGTACTATTTATAAGGAGGGGTAGAATGTTTGGTATTGAAAAGCCGAAGATCCAGTGTGTAGAATGTGCGGAAGATAATTCCTTTGGCAGATTTGTCGTAGAGCCTTTGGAAAGAGGCTATGGCATGACGTTGGGGAACGCCCTACGCCGGGTGTTGCTTTCTTCTTTGCCTGGTGCGGCTGTGACTTCGGTGAAGATCGATGGCATTCTGCATGAATTTTCGAATGCACCCGGTCTTGTGGAGGACATCACGGATCTCATTCTGAACCTGAAAGGGTTATCCGTAAAAATGAACTGCGATGAACCTCGCATTATTTATGTGGACGCAAAAGGCCCTCAGACCATTTATGCCCGGGATATTATTTGTGACCCGGATGTAGAAATTCTGAACCCAGACCATTATATCGCCACATTGGATGCGGACGGCGCATTGCATATGGAAATCTCCGTTGCCAAAGGCCGCGGCTATGTCGGCGCAGACAAGAACAAAACCGACGATCAGCCCATTGGGGTGATTCCGGTGGATAGCCTGTATTCGCCGATTATTAAGGTCAATTTTAAAGTAGAGGACACCCGCGTAGGCCAGCAAATCGATTATGACAAGCTGACCATTGACATCCTCACAGATAAGACCATTGCTCCTGATGAAGCGATTTCCGCTGCTGCCCGTATCTTAAGGGAATATTTGGATCTGTTTACCTGCCTGACGGAAAGTCCGCAGGACACCGTTACCTTGGTGGATAAACAGGACAACCAGAAGGATAAATTCCTGGAGATGACCATTGAAGAATTGGATTTGTCGGTTCGCTCTTACAATTGCTTGAAACGCGCCGGCATCCATACTGCTCAGGAACTGGCTAACAAGACCGAAGAGGAAATGATGAAAGTCCGTAACCTGGGTCGTAAATCTCTGGAAGAAGTGGTTGCCAAGCTGGAAGAGCTGGGGCTTTCTTTAAGAAAGAGCGACGAATAGGAGGATATATCATGGGTTACCGCAGATTAGGGGTAAAGAGCGCTCATCGCCGCGCTATGCTGCGTAATGCGACTACTTCCCTGTTTAAGTTTGGTGCGATCGATACCACCGAACCCCGGGCAAAAGAAATCGCTTCCGTTGCGGAAAAGATGATTACCCTGGGGAAGAAAGGTGATCTGGCTGCCCGCCGTGCTGCTTTGGCTTATTTGACCGAAGAAGACGTCGTAACCAAACTCTTTAATGAAATCGCTCCCAAATATGCGGAGCGCCAGGGTGGTTACACCCGCATCACCGCGCTGGAACAGCGCCGGGGCGATGCAGCGCAGATCGCTCGTATTGAGTTGATCTAGTGAATGGAAGCAAAAATGAGGCGGGCGGTTGCTCGCCTCATTTTTGGATAGGAGTGTTTTTATGATCCAAATCCAGGAGGTCAGTTTCCATTATTCCCCGGAACATCCTGTGCTAACAAAGGTGAACCTTACGATACAAGAAGGGGAATGGCTGGCGGTGATTGGTCCGAATGGCAGTGGCAAAAGTACCCTGGCCAGATTGATGAACGGGCTTTTGCTGCCCAAACAAGGCCAGGTCCTGGTGGACGAGTGGAATACGGCAGCAGAGGACGACCTCATGCGCATTCGCGAGAAGGTCGCTTTTTTGTTTCAAAATCCAGATCACCAGTTGGTGGCCACCACAGTTGAGGATGATATCGCTTTTGGCGTGGAAAATTTGGGCTTGCCCCGGGAAGAAATTACTCGCCGGGTAAACGAGGCGATCCGCATTTTGGGGTTGGAAGCCCTGCGGGAAAAAGCTCCGCACCTTCTTTCCGGCGGTGAGAAACAACGGGTGGCTTTGGCTGGCGCCTTGGTGATGGCTAGCCGCTATATGGTGCTGGATGAACCTACCTCCATGCTGGACCCCGCCATGCGGAAAAGCTTTGTCGCAACGTTGACGCAGCTTCATGCAGAGCAAGGGCTGACCATGGTTTATGTAACCAATCTTATGGAAGAGGCTTTGCTGGCTGACCGAATTGTTCTATTGGATCAGGGGCACATGATCGCCGATGGCACCCCGGGAGAGATTTTTTCCGAGCCGGAACTTTTGACGAAACATCACCTCAGTTTACCCCAAATCCCCCAGTTGGTGCAGGATTTGGCGACCCTGGGGCATCCGGAATTTACTGGGATTTTGACCCAAGAGGAATTGGTAAAACGATTATGCGAATTGAACTGAACAAGGTCAATTATGCTTATGCAGACGGGCATCAGGCCTTAAAAGACGTGGATCTCAGCATAAACAGCGGAGAATTGGTTGTGCTGATCGGCCACAGCGGTAGTGGCAAAAGCACCCTTTCTTTGCTGCTGGCGGGGTTATATGAACCCAGCTCCGGGAAAATTTGCTTAGAAGGCGGCTCTAAACAAGGGAATTTTTCCGGCGTGGGCCTGGTCTTTCAATATCCTGAGGATCAGCTTTTTGCGGAAACCGTTTATGAAGAGGTGTCCTTTGGGCCCAAAAATCTTGGCGTGCCTGAGGACTGCTTGCCCCAAATGGTCAGACAGGCTTTGGACGCGGTGGGCTTGGACCCAGAGCGGTATTGGCACCAATCCCCCTTCCTCTTATCCGGGGGACAACAACGCCGGGTTTGCCTTGCCAGCCTACTGGCCATGTACCCGGATGTGCTGGTCTTGGATGAGCCGGCTGCTGGCTTAGACCAACAAGGCCGCCGTTGGGTTATGGATTTGGTAAGGGATTTGCATGCCAAGGGGCACACCATTATCTGGGTGACCCATGATATGACAGAAGCAGCAGAGCTGGGAGAACGGATAATTGTTTTGGATCAGGGCCGTATTTTGCTGGACGGCACGCCAAAAGAAGTTTTCCAGCAGGAAAGCCTCTTGCAGGAAGTGGGCTTAGATATTCCAAGTGCAGCAGCGGTGGTGCGGCAACTACGCAACGCGGGGATCATGGTGCCGGGGGAAGCCATTACGCCAGCAGAAGCAGCGGTGGAAATCAGCCAGTGGCTGGAACATAGGGCCTCTAATGCCCAAGGAGGATCTGCCAATGGTTAAGGAAGGAATGCCCTTTGGCCGTTACCTTGTGGGGAATTCTTGGTTGCACCAGCGAAACGCCGCTAGCAAAATTTTGGCCATTTTCCTGTATATGATCGCCCTTTTTGTGGCGGATAATTGGCTGATGTGGGGACTATTAGCCCTAGTTTGCTTTGGTATGCTGGCTTTAGGCCAAATCCCTTTGAAATCTCTCTGGCATGGCACAAAATTAATCCTCATTTTGGCAGTCATCACTTTTGTGCTGAATTTATTCCTTTACCCAGGCGAGGTGCTGTGGTCCTGGGGATGGCTGGAAATCACCAGAGAAGGGGTGTTTTACGGTTCTGCCTATGCTTTACGCTTGCTGTTGCTGATTATGTCCGCAGCGATCTTGACCTTGACCACTTCCCCTATTCGTCTGACAGACGGGTTGGAAGATTTGATGCAGCCCTTAAAAAAGATAAAGGTGCCTGTGCATGAAATCGCCATGATGATGTCCATTGCTTTGCGCTTTCTCCCTACGTTGCAGGAGGAATTCCAACGGATTCAGCTAGCGCAGCGAGCCAGAGGCGCGGACTTCGGCGGCAAGGGCAATGTGTTTAAGAAGATGAATCGGATGATTCCTTTGCTGATCCCCCTCTTTGTTTCCTCTCTCCGTTGGGCAGAGGAGCTGGCTCAGGCCATGGAAGCCCGCTGTTATCGGGGAGGCGAGGGCCGTACCCGTTGGAAACAGGCGGCTTGGCAAAGGCAAGATACTCTTTTGCTGGCAGGCAGTATTTTGCTGTTTTTGGCAGTTTTGCTGGAAAGGTTGGTATAGGATGGAACACAACCTATGTCTTACGGTGCAATATGATGGCGGCGCCTATGTGGGTTGGCAATTGCAGCCCTTAGTGCAGGGATTTACTGTGCAATACCACCTGGAGCAGGCCTTAGCTAAGGTTTACGGTAAGGAAATCCGTTTGCATGGGGCTGGCCGGACAGACCGTGGCGTTCATGCGTTTGGCCAGTGTTGCAGCTATATGACCACGGCAGATATCCCTTTGACCAAACTCCCCAGCGTCATTAACCGTAAATTGCCGCCGGATATCCGCGTGACCAAAGCGGAAGAAAAACCACTCGCCTTTGACGCACGTTTTTCCGCCCAGGGAAAATATTACCGCTATTTGCTTCAACAGGGGGACGGGGTAAATCTGTTTACCGACCGGTATTCCTGGCGGGTGAAAGAACCTCTGGATCTTGCGGCCATGCGGGAAGCAGCCCATTGCTTGCTGGGCGAACATGATTTTCGCCATTTCACGGTAGTTGGCTCCCCGGTGAGTAGTTATGTCCGTACGTTGTATCGGCTAGAGATTACGGAGTGGGAAGCAAAGGACAGCCCGCTGCCTTGGTCAGCCTGGACAGCGCCTTTGGCTATTCATGTGGAAGGTGACGGTTTCTTATATAAGATGGTGCGCATCATTACTGGCCGGCTGGTAGCCATTGGCCAAGGGAAATATCCTCCCTCTGCCATGGCAGGCTTTTTGGCCAATGGGGGCGCGCAGCAAATTCCCCCGGCGCCGGCCCAAGGCTTAATGTTGATGCGAGTATATTATGATAACCCTTGGGAAAATGGGCAAAAATAGCAGAAAAGTCTTGATTATCCCTTGACAATTTCTTTGCATATTACTATAATATTTAGGTACGCGCCCTGTCTTCTGCCCCGTTGGCAGGTTGCAATCACTGTTTGATTATTAAGGAGGGAAACACCTTGAAGACTTTCATGGCCAAACCCGCCGATATCGAGAAAAAATGGTATATTATCGACGCTGCTGGTCGCCCTCTGGGCCGTACTGCAAGTGAAGCTGCTCGCCTGCTCCGTGGCAAGCATAAGCCGATTTTCACGCCGAATATCGATACTGGCGATTTCGTAATCATCATTAACGCCGCTCAGGCTGTTCTGACCGGCAACAAGCTCCAAGCAAAGAAATATTACCAT
>CAKRYM010000013.1 GCA_934427095.1 uncultured Bacillota bacterium
AAATACATGCGGCTACGGGCCATGGCTTCATCAAAATCCACCTGATGGCCATCGAAATCTGGCCCATCCACACAAGCAAATTTCGTTTCTCCGCCTACGGTTAAACGGCAGCACCCACACATCCCGGTACCGTCAACCATCAAAGAATTCATGCTCACAATCGTGGGAATCTGCTTTGGCCGGGTTAAATCACAAACCGCTTTCATCATACCTAAAGGACCTATAGCAACAACCGCCGCATACTGTTTGGTTACCAATCGCTCGGATAAAGCCGTGGTTACAAACCCCTGACGGCCATAACTACCATCATCAGTCATAACCACCAACTCTGTACAAGCTTGCGCAAACTCCTGTTCTAAAATGACCAAATCCTTGTTACGAAAGCCCACAATAACATCAACCCTTGCCCCCAAATCATGCAGGGCTTTGGCTTGTGGATAAGCAATGGCAACCCCAAGGCCACCGCCCACCACACAAACAGGCTTATTTTGATACATGTCCAGCTCACTTGGGCGCCCCAAAGGCCCCACAAAATCCAACAGCTGATCGCCTGCCTTTAATTGGTCTAAAGAATATGTGGTATAGCCCACTTTTTGAAAAATAATGGATATGGTTCCCTTTTGCGTATCTTTACCGGCAATGGTCAAGGGGATACGTTCCCCCTGCTCATCAATACGAAGCATAATGAACTGACCAGGTTTGGCTTTACGGGCGATATGTGGCGCGAAAATTTCCATATACGTAACGGTTGGATTCAAGACCCGTTTTTCCACAATTCGAAACATTTCTCTTCCTCCTTAGGAAAATAGGATGAAATAGGATAACGATAAACGGTGTTCCTATGGAGCTAAAGGCAAGCTATCATAAATCATTATAACAGATAGGCTCAATTTCGTTTATTATATAATGGCGAAGTCTAACTGTAAAGATGCTAAACAAAATAAACCTTTCCCTAGGAGAATGACTTTCTTATCTGGAGCAAAAGCCTACCAATTTATAATGATCTAATAAAGGAAAAGCGTTTACACAAAAAAGGAACAGATTAGGAAAGATTTTTCGATTTCCGCCTTCAAAAGGTTGAAATAATTGTCCAGCTGTGCTAAAATAGTTTAGCCCAAAGCAAAATGATTTTCTGTGTAGATGTTTCTTTGACAACGCCATAATAAAGACAATTCCTTCTCTTTTTTTTGTCCACATATTGATTTTTGAATCCGTTTTGCTTTATCAACCCTTTTTATTCGTTATTCCTTTTTGCTATATTGCGTTTTATGTTTTTACACAATTTTTTGGAGGTATTGGAATGGGAATCTCGTTAGTCTGGTTGTCTCTGTTATGCGCGGTGATCGCCCTGATCTACGTAGGTGTTACCGCCAGCAAGGTGCTTAAAGAAGGAGAAGGCACTGACAAAATGAGAAAGCTCTCTGCCACGATCCGTACTGGCGCGCAGGCTTATCTCAAACATCAATATACGATTGTTGCCATCTTCTTTGGCATCCTGTTCGTTATCCTGTGTGCCATGTCCTGGTTGGGTCTGCTTAGCTGGTTCGTCCCCTTTGCTTTCTTAACCGGCGGGTTCTTCTCTGGTTTAAGCGGCTTCATCGGCATGTCTATTGCCACCCGCTCCAACGCACGCACCGCCGCAGCTGCCCAAGAAGGTCTGAATCGCGGGTTGCGTGTGGCTTTCTCTGCCGGTTCCGTCATGGGCTTTACTGTGGTGGGCTTAGGGCTGGCCTTCATTACCGTATGGTATTTAATCCTTAACTATTGCTTCCATATGGAAATTTCCCAAATTACCAGCATTATGATTACGTTTAGCTTTGGCGCTTCCTTTATGGCGCTGTTTGCCCGTGTGGGCGGCGGTATCTTCACCAAAGCTGCTGACGTTGGCGCTGACCTGGTTGGTAAAGTGGAAGCTGGTATTCCCGAAGACGATCCTCGTAACCCTGCGGTTATCGCAGACAATGTTGGCGATAATGTAGGCGACGTTGCTGGTATGGGTGCGGACTTGTTCGAATCCTATGTGGGTTCCATCATTTCCGCTTGCGCATTGGGGGCTGTAGCCTTCAGTAGCGCCCAATCTACCCTGGCTATGGTTGCTCTGCCTATGCTTTTGGCAGCCATTGGTATTTTGGCATCCATCATTGGTACATTCTTCGTCAAAACGAAAGAAAACGCTTCCCAGTCTGCTTTGCTGAAAGCACTGCGTAATGGCACCAATATCGCGGCTATCCTTATTGCTATCTTGGCTTTCCCGCTGATTTGGTTCCTGCTGGGCTCCTCTTACATTGGTATTTACTTTGCCGTGTTGGCTGGGTTGGTGGCCGGCGTTCTGATCGGTCGTACCACAGAATATTACACTTCTGATACGTACAAGCCCACGCAAAATTTGGCTGCCGCTTCCGAGACCGGCGCAGCTACCATTATCATCAATGGTATCGGTTTGGGTATGCTTTCCACGGCTTGGCCCATTATTATCGTTGCGGTTTGCATCCTGCTCTCCTACTTCCTGAGCGGCGGCGCAGTCAGCACCACCCAAGGTCTGTACGGTATTGCCTTGGCTGCTGTGGGTATGCTGTCCACCTTGGGCATTACCTTGGCTACTGACGCTTACGGCCCCGTGGCAGACAATGCCGGTGGTATTGCGGAAATGTCTGGGCTGCCGGATGAAGTACGTAACCGTACTGACGCCCTGGATTCTCTGGGTAACACCACTGCTGCAACGGGTAAAGGTTTTGCCATTGGCTCCGCAGCGCTCACTGCATTGGCTTTGTTGGCTAACTATGTAGAAAAGGTTCAGCAGGTAGATCCCAACTTCACTTTGGATCTCAGTTTGATGAATCCCACGGTTCTGGTTGGTTTGTTAATCGGCGCTTGCCTGCCCTTCGTCTTTGCGGCGTTGACCATGAACTCTGTTGGCCGTGCTGCCCAGTCTGTGGTGGTTGAAGTTCGTCGTCAATTCCGGGAAATCCCCGGTATCATGGAAGGGAAAAATGAACCGGATTATGCGCGTTGCGTTGGCCTCTGCGTAAAATCTTCCCTGAATGAAATGATTTTGCCCACCATCATTTGCGTAGTAGTCCCGGTTGTGGTCGGTTTAGTTTTGGGCTGCAATGGCGTGGTCGGACTTTTGGGTGGTTCCTTGGCTACTGGTTTCCTGCTGGCCATCTTCATGGCTAACTCCGGCGGTGCCTGGGATAACGCCAAGAAATATATTGAAAGCGGCCATCATGGCGGCAAAGGCTCTGAACAGCACAAAGCCGGCGTTGTTGGGGATACGGTAGGCGATCCTTTCAAAGATACTTCCGGTCCTTCCATCAACATTCTGATCAAGCTGTTGTCCATGGTTTCCATTGTTTTCGCTGCTTTGATCGTAAACGTTCATATTTTCTAAAAAAACAAGAATGCCGGCCTGAAGGCAACTTCAGACCGGCATTTTTCGTTATTTCATCAGGGTTTGCTTGTTCAGGAGGGTTCATGTCCATACAGCAAATTAAAACCACACTGCTGGCCTACCCTGCCTCTTGTCCACAGGAAAAAGCAGACAAAGCATTCATGCTCGATTTCTTAGAGAATAACCCTAACGCTTTGTTGCGGGAAAATCACATGGGACATTTTACTGCTTCTGCTTGGGTGGTCAATCCCAGCCAAAATAAGGTCCTAATGCTATATCATCGTATTTATCAAGCTTGGACCTGGCCTGGTGGACATGCAGATGGGGATGAAGATTTACTGCATACTGCGATTCGAGAAACCCAGGAAGAAACCGGGCTGACATGCGTCCGTACGCTCTCTCCCCTTCCCCTTTCCTTGGAAACCCTTGCAGTGCAAGCCCATGAAAAGCGCGGCAAGTATATTTCTCCTCATCTCCATTTCAACCTAAGCTTTCTGCTAGAAGCAGAAGAAAATTGGCCTCTTACCCCAAAAGAGGACGAAAACCAGGCTGTGGCTTGGCGTAGTATCGATCAAATTCTCGCAGATCATACGGAACCGCATATGCTGGTGATTTACCGCAAAATCATGGCAAAGCTAGGGCAGCTGCCTTAATCTGCGTATAAAGAGGAAAAACCCATGGCCTATGTATTGGCAGGAATTTTTGTGGCCGCCGTTTGCATCTTTGTTTTGCACCGGCGTCGTAATGAGCAAGAAGAATATAACAGCGATTTGGAGGATATTCGGGAAAATCCCTATGATTATGCCGAAGAAATTCGCCTATTGCGCTGTGGGCAAAAAAAAGCCGCCCGCAATAGTCTAATGGAGGACGGATATACCTATACCGAAGCGCAGAAAGCCATCCGCGCGTTAAAAGACCTGCTGGACCAAGGGGCCCTAGACCATTATTATCAGGTAGACATGGAATATGTGGATCGCATGAGCGGTATGGATTTTGAACGTTTTGTGGCCAATTTGCTCTACCGCATGGGCTATCAGCAGGTCAAGCTAACCCCTGGCAGTAATGATCAAGGGGTGGATATTCTAGCGGAGTGGCAAGGTGTGCGCTATGCTTTCCAATGTAAATGTTACGCCAGCCCTTTGAACAATAAAGCCATTCAAGAAGTTACGGCAGGAAAAGTATTTTGGGGCTGTGAAAAAGCCGTAGTAGTGACCAATACCTATTTCAACCACAACGCCATTCAAGTGGCGGAATTAACCGGTACCGAGCTTTGGGATCGGGATGTCTTAATGAAGATGATTGCGGATACGCAGTAAAGAAAGATAACAAAAAAACACCGGGCAAAAGACCCGGTGTTTTTTCTCTTCTTCTTATTTTTCCAAAATCGCTTTATGGAATACTTTTTTGCCTTTTTTGATTTTTACGCCTTCTTGCAGGCGTTCAGCGGAAATCATTGCATCAATGGCGGCGATTTTTTCGCCATCCACACTAATGCCGCCCTGCTCTACCAAACGGCGAGCATCTCCTTTGCTTTTCGCCAAAGAACAGGCAAAGAGAAGATCAACAATGTTTAATCCTTCTGCAGGCACCTGTTCTCCAGTCAGGGTTGTACTGGGCATATTGGAATCATCCCCTACTCCGGCAAAAAGTGCCAGAGTAGTGGCTTTCGCCTTGTCCGCTTTTTCTTGGCCATGAACCAAAGCAGTAAGATGATGGGCTAAGATTTCTTTCTTTTCATTGATGCGGCTGTCATCCCATTTTTCCATCTCTTCAATTTCTTCGATAGGGATGAAAGTCAGCATACGGATACATTTCATCACATCGGCGTCGTCGATATTCCGCCAGTACTGATAAAACTCAAAGGGAGAAGTCTTGTTGGGATCCAGCCACACAGCGCCTTTAGCCGTTTTGCCCATTTTTTTCCCTTCGCTATTCATCAGCAAAGTAATGGTCATGGCATAAGCGTCTTTACCACTCTTTTTGCGGATCAAATCTGTACCGAACAGCATATTACTCCACTGGTCGTCGCCGCCAAACTGCATATTGCAGCCGTAATGCTCATTCAAATACCAGAAGTCATAGGACTGCATAATCATGTAGTTGAATTCCAGGAAGCTTAAGCCCCGCTCCATACGCTGCTTATAGCATTCTGCTCTCAACATATTATTCACAGAGAAGCACGCCCCGACTTCCCGCAAAAGATCCACATATTTTAGCTCCAACAGCCAATCGGCATTATTCACCACAATGGCCTTATCTTCGCCAAATTCAATAAATTTACCGATCTGCTCCCGGAAGCATTCGCAGTTATGAGCAATGGTTTCCGGCGACAACATAGCCCGCATATCCGTACGGCCGGAAGGGTCGCCAATATAGCCGGTACCACCGCCTAAAAGGACAACCGGCTTGTTACCAGCCATTTGCAGCCGCTTCATCAAGCAAAGGGCCATAAAATGCCCTACATGAAGGGAATCCGCCGTAGGATCAAAGCCAATATAGAATCTAGCGCCGCCGTTGTTTACCAGCTCTCTGATCTCCGGCTCATCTGTAACCTGAGCGATTAAGCCTCTGGCTTGTAATTCTTCATAGATCTTCATTTTTAGCCTCCTTATGCACAAATGGCCAGATAAGATAGAATCTTATCTGGCCATAAAAGCATTTATGTCCATCCGGGAAATCTATCGAAATAGATCACCTTGCAAGGTGCTTCTCGCACCGTCCGATCCGCTTCATTTTAACAAGAAAACCTAAGGCTTGTCAAGTATAACCCTTGGCTTACTAAAGATTTTGACGAAAAATCATTTCAAGAAGCCTTTTAAGATACGCTCTTCGGCTTCTGCCTCGGTCAGCCCCAAGGTCATAAGTTTCAAAAGCTGATCCCCGGCAATCCGACCAATGGCCGCTTCATGAATAAGCTGTGCATCTACGGAATTCGCTTTGATGGCCGGAATAGAGCTAATGCGAGAATCCCCCATGATGATAGAATCGCACTGCACATGGCCAAAGCATTTGGCATTCCCCGTAACGCAAGGATAAAAAATTTGCTCAGATTGATCCTGGGCAACGGAGCGGGAAATGATACGGGTTGCGGCATCCTCCCCTTCCAAGAAAATTTCCATGCGAGACTGGGCCATCTGCTTTCCATGGGTAAGGAGGCGTTCCGTCACCACAGCTTCTCCCCCGGCTGCCACATGGATTTCCGTGTAGCGATCTGTGGAATCCACGCCGCGAATCTGGGCCGTATCCAATTCTACCTTAGCCCCAGGGGCCAAATGGAAAATGGTCTGCGGGTTCATGATTCGTTCTCCAGTTCCATCCCCACTACCATAATGCTTCTCCACATATTTTACCTTGGCGTTTTCCCCCACATAAAAGGTATGAATACCATCATGCTGACTATTTTGATGGCCGCAATTGCTGATTCCACAACCAGCGACAATCAACACATCACTGTTTGCACCAATATGGAAATCGTTATAGACGACTTCCGCCAAACCGCTTTCCTCAATAATCACCGGAATATGCACGCTCTGATTTACGGTTCCTGGGGCAATATTTACCACAATGCCGTCACGGCCTTCCTGGGGTAAAATTTGAATGGCTTCGGTGCTACGCCGGCCAAAGCCATGCCCATCTTTACGGATATTATAGGCGCCTTCCGGTACCTTATGCAAATCTGCTACTTCACGTAGCAGCTCAAGATCAAGGGAATTCAATTTATTCTCCATAAGTTTCGTCTCACTTTCCCGCCAATTTGCCGCAAAGGTGTACAAGATTGCCCACCATTTTGGGCAGCATCTCCTCTGGTTTTCCCATATCTGCGACCTGGCCTTCGGCAATCAATACCACTTCATCCGCCATAGAAATAATGCGTTCCTGATGAGAAATCACCACAATTGTCCCTTGCCGTTCATCCCTAAGCTCGGCAAAGGTATCGGTTAAGCGGGAAAAGCTCCACAAATCGATACCCGCTTCTGGCTCATCGAACAACATCAGCTCAGCTTTTCTAGCCAATACGGTAGCGATCTCAATTCGTTTTACCTCGCCACCGGAAAGGGAGGCGTTTACCTCTCGCTGAATATAATCTCTGGCGCAAAGACCTACCCGTGTCAATAAAGCACAGGAATCCTCATGGCTTAAAGAAGTCCCTGCCGCCATGTCCAGCAAATCCTTTACCGTCAGACCTTTAAAGCGCGGAGGTTGTTGAAATCCATAGCAAATACCCAATTTCGCCCTTTCCGTTAAGGAAAGATGGGTAATATCGGTCCCGTTCCAATGAATACTCCCGCCTGTAGGCTGTACCAAACCCATAATCGATCTGGCCAGGGTAGTTTTGCCGCCGCCATTGGGCCCGGTAATCACCACAAATTTATGATCTGGGATGGTCAAATCAATCCCGTGTAAAATATCTGTTTTTTCTCCACTACTTGACGCAGAGAAGTGCAGATCACGAATCTCTAGCATATCTTTCTCCTTCGTTTCTTCACTTGCGGGTTAGACAATACAATTTATTTTATCATGTTTCTTATCCTTTGCAAAGAGGAAGCTTTCTGTAACCGCCCCTATCCTTATCAATCTTTCTGATAGAACAACATGATGGATTATTCCATATGGTCTTTCTCCCACAAATACGCTTCCATATCCATATCTACCCGGCCTCCTTTACGCAACAGCTGGCGTAAACCGGTAATTTTCTCATCATATTGTTCCAGAATAGCCAAGTTTTTCTGCTCAGCCGGGGACGTTTCCAGGATTTGACTAACCGCGCCATTGGCTATGACCAGCCGCTTTTTACCAAGAAGGGCCAACAGGGGATCATGGGTAGAAATCAACACAATTTTATCCTCTCCAGCCAGGAGGCTTAAGGCTTGTTTCCGGTCAATTCCGGCGTTTTCAATTTCATCAATCAGCACTACCGGTGCAGCAGAAAGCAAAGCCGTGTCCGCAATCATCAAGGCCCGACTTTGCCCACCAGAAAGCTGGGTTAAGCTCATTTCTGGCAAAATTGCTTCTCCTGCCAAGGCGTTGGCAGCGGAAATCACATCAGCGATGTTGATGGATTGCCGATTGCGGCATTCTTGATGTAAAGTCAAAAAATTTTGCACCGAAAGATCCATCACAAAATTCATGTTTTGGGAAAGCTGGGCCACCATACGGTTATCCCCTTGCCAACGCAAGGCGGGGTCCGGCGGTGCACCATCCAGCAAAATCCTGCGGCCAGAAGGCGTATCCCCTTCTGCCAAAGATTCAATATCCTCCAGCAAACGACTTTTCCCACTACCCGTAGGCCCAACCAAGGTCACGGTATCCCCTGGCACTAAAGTGAGCGCCAAGTCCTCCTGCTTGCCGTCTTTGTCATGACCGCCTAAAATGGTCAGGCTTTGCAGCCGTTTTTCCCGATGAGCCGCGCTTTCGGCTAAGCGATCGCACAGTAACTGCAAAGTGGAAAGCATCTCTTCCCTACCCATGCTGGCTTCCAAAAATTCCGCAGGAGCACGGCTAGACAAGTTTTTTTCCAAAGAATAGCGGTAATTCAAATTCGGCATATTTAACGAACGTAAAAACACCTCTACCTGGGGATATTTTCGAACAAGCTCTGCCAACGGTAAACCCGTATCCTGCATGCTGTTTTCCTCCTATGCTTAATCATCAAATCGAACTTCCCTAACCAAACCATTCCGAAACCCCTTACTGATACGGGTTTGTCCATAGCAGAAATCACAAATGGCCGCGGGCATGGCAAAACGCAAATTTCGTCCATTCAGCTTTGTCTGGTCTGCGGCCGTGGAAAACACCGGCAACAATGCGCCAGCGCCCTGCCCCGTCAAGCCATTGACAAAAGCAATTCTGGCTCTGGGGTTAGCCTCAGCAATACGGGAAGCAAAGACTTCTCTTTCCGCTTGGGAAACAATATCCCCTTTGGTAATAGCCACGGCATCTGCCAATTTCAACATCGGTCCGATTTTCCTTGGGGTTTCCATGCCGGACAACACGTCCACCACGCAAATGGCCGGAACCCCCTGAATATGGGGAGAACAGCGATTACAAAGGCCGGCACTTTCGCAAACCAGGTAGTCCAGCCCTTTACGCAGCCCCCAATCCAGACATTGCTGAATATTGCTGACATAATAATGGTCCGGACAAAGAGAGCCGGATATGCCTACTGCGGCAGGATAGCCTGCCGCACGGTAACGTTCATCATCAAAGGTGCTCAGGCAATCGAATTTTACTACGCCAACCTTTTGGCTTTGGTCTAAGCAGGCCAATGTTTTTAAAATCACAGCCGTTTTACCAGAACTAGGCGGGCCGGATACGGTAATCAATTTCATAGGCTTTTCTCCATTGTTTGGCATCAATCTTCGGCTATGCTATTCCACATTAGCGGGTAAAAGCCCTCCTTCTTTTGGCGGATTTTCTTTCTTGTGCCCCATATCTTGCCTCTTTTCGGAGAATAGTGCTATACTAAGGCTATTAAGATAAAGGAGTCCTGCCATGTTTATCGCTGATCTTCATATTCATTCCGCATATTCTCGCGCTACAAGCAAAGAAGGATTGCCCCCAAAATTGGAATGGGCAGCTAGGAGGAAAGGGCTTCAGCTTTTAGGGACCGGAGATTTCACCCACCCCGCCTATCGTAAATTGCTGCAAGAGCAATTGCAGCCAGAAGGAAACGGCCTATATCTCTTAAAACCGGAATTCCGCATTGCAGACGCTGGCTTGGCTGCAGACGAAATGCAGCCGCGTTTTTTGGTCAGTGGGGAAATCAGCACCATTTACCAGCACAACGGCAAAGGCCGCAAGGTGCATCATGTTATTCTCTACCCTTCCTTAGAAGCAGCCGAGGAACTCAGCCGCCGATTGGAGGCTTTAGGCTGCAATCTCCATGCCGACGGCCGACCCATCATTGGCTTAAGTAGCAGCAATTTGCTGGAACTGACTTTGGATGTTTGTCCGCAGGCAATTTTCATCCCCGCCCATATTTGGACACCGTATTTCTCTGTCTTTGGTGCCTATTCCAGCTATACCAGTATCGAGGAATGCTATGGTAGCTTAGCCAAAGAAATTCATGCCGTAGAAACAGGCCTTTCCTCTGACCCGCCTATGAATTGGCGGTTGTCTCAGTTAGATGCTTATACCCTGATTTCCAATTCCGACGCCCATTCCCCGGAAAAATTAGCCCGAGAAGCCAACCTGTTCGACTGCGCCATGGATTATGCCGCTATCCGGGAAGCCATCAGCAACCGTGACAGCAAAGGTTTTGCCGGCACCATTGAATTTTACCCGGAAGAAGGGAAATATCATTGGGACGGCCATCGGCAATGTAAATGTTGCTGTTCCCCTAAAGAAACTTTGGCCAACCATGGGCTTTGCCCTGTCTGCGGCAAGCCGGTGACCGTAGGGGTTTCTCATCAAGTGGAGCTGCTGGCTGACCGACCGGAAGGCTATCATCCAGATAATGCCCGCCCCTTTGAAAATTTGGTTCCCCTGGCGGAAATGTTTGCTGCTTCCCTAGGGGTTACCACCGCCAGCCGTCGGGTGCAGGAAGGGTGTAACAAACTTTTGCAGGCTTTAGGCCCAGAACTCTATCTCCTGCGAGAATGTCCCCTGGAGGACATTGCTAAGCTAGCTGGCCCTTGCGTAACAGAAGGGTTACGGCGGCTTAGAGAAGGGAAAATTCGCCTTAGCCCCGGTTACGATGGAGAGTATGGTAAAGTAACGGTGTTAGACCCTGAAGATATCGACCGGCTCACCGGGCAAACCAGCCTTTTCCAAGGCTTTGATCCCTGTATGTTACCACCGAAACGGAAAGCCCGTGTCAATCTGGAAAAGGACAGCCCCACCACGCCTGTGGTTGCCCAAACGCCAATAGCCTCTCTGGGCTTAAGCCCAGAGCAGGAGCAAGCCGCCACCACAGAAGTCAGGGTAGCTGCTATTTTGGCTGGACCGGGCTGTGGGAAAACACGAACCTTGGTTAATCGCATTGCTTATCTGCTGGAAAAAGGTGTGCCAGCAGCAGAAATCACCGCAGTGACTTTTACCAATAAGGCCGCTAGGGAAATGCGGGAAAGATTGAGCAAAACCCTGGACAAGCAGACGGTAAAAAGCCTACATATCGGTACTTTCCACAGCCTTGGCTTAGAAAGAGCCAGGACAGCTGGGAAAAAGATCAGTCTCCTGGATGAAAATCAAGCCCTCTCCTTAGCAGAAGAAGTCATTCAACAACTGCATAGTGAGATCACCCCTAAGGCCCTACTGAAACAAGTTTCCCGGCACAAAGCCCAAGGAGAAGCTGCCAGTAGAGAAACCCAAAGGTATCTGGAAATGCAACAAGAATGGGCAGCCTGGGACTTTGACGATATTCTTCTTTGGGCGAAAGAAGAGGCGGAGGCAGAAGGTACAAATCTTAGCGCTTTCCATTATCTACTGGTGGATGAATTCCAAGATGTAAACCCCATGCAATACCAGTTGATTCAGGCCTGGCAAAAGGAGAGTAAAAGCCTCTTTGTGATTGGCGACCCGGACCAAGCCATTTACAGCTTCCGTGGTAGCGACTCCGCCTGCTTTCAGCGGTTGGCACAGGATCATCCTGATATGACCACCTATTATCTACGTACCGACCACCGCTCTACGCCAGAAATTCTCCGTATCGCCACGGCTATCCTGGAACCGGCAGTGGCCGGGTTAACTGCCGCAGCTAGTTCAGGTGAACCAGTGCATCTGGTGGAAAATCATGATCCCCGTCAAGAGGCCATTGCTATGGCTAAGGAAATCAACGAGCTTTTAGGCGGCGTGGATATGCTGGCTGCGCAGAAAGGGAGCCGGGCAAATGGAGATTTCGGCCTAAATGATATCGCCATCCTCTGCCGTACCCACAGACAGCAGGAAATCATCGGCGAATGCTTAGGTATTGAAGGGATTCCCTACCGCATCGGTGGTCGGGACAACTTCCTTTCTAGCCGAAGCGTGAGAGAAACCATGGCCTTTTTCCGTTTACTGCAAACCCCAGAGGATACCTTGCTTCTGCGCACAGTTTTACAAAACGCTGGTGTTTTAGGAGAACTTACACCTACGGAGCAAGCAACCTTAAAACGCTGCCGTAGCATAAAAGGGTTATGCAAGGCCTTGGACAACTTAGGCGAAACCAGCCATAATGCTCAAACCTTAAGCCTGCTATTGCAGAACTTCCTTCCTCTTTGGAAAAAAGGAAAGCCCTTAGAGATATTACAGCGCTGGGAAAAGGAAAGTTATTTGCAGGAAAGCGAAGGCATGGAAGAATTTTTGCAATTGGCCACCATGTATAGCCATATGTCGGAACTTCTTCACGATGTGGTGTTTGGCACGGAAGGGGATCTCCTGCGCAGCGGTGGGAAAACCTATACGCCAGAAGGGGTTTCTCTCCTCACCATCCATGGGTCCAAAGGTTTGGAATTCCCCGTCGTCTTCCTGGCCGGGGTACAGAAAGGATTGCTGCCTCTGGAAGCTGGGGAAAGCACGAATTTACCGGAAGAACGCAGGCTGTTTTATGTAGGCATTACCCGGGGTGAAAAGTTGCTTTATCTATATACCGGCGGCGCGCCCTCTCCTTTCTTACAGGAAATCCCCACAGAATATTTCACTTTACGTACCAACCGCCGTTTCTACCAGGGAAAACAACTTAGCCTCTTTGATTGATTCTCCTTATTCCCATAAACAAATCAAAAGCAGTAAGCCTTAAGGCTTACTGCTTTTCTTCGTTGTTCTTCTCTCCTGTGTCCCCACTAGGGCTTCCAGTTTAGCTCCAGGCTGATAGGTATAGGTATAAGCCCCTAATTCCGGAAAACGCAACATAAGGGTTTCCGGCTGAGCAATCAGTTCCCGCTTAGAAAAAGCGGAAAGCTGCTTGATTCGGTATTCCAGCTTTGTGGCAGCAGAAAAGGTCTCTGTTTCCCATAATGCAGCCAAAGCCAATACTGGATGCGACCGGGTATATTTGGCGCAAGCGGATGTTTGATAATAATGGGCCCGCAGCCTGCGCCCAATATCCTGGGCAGAACCGGTATAAATGGAACCGCCGGCGCAGTGCAACATATACACAAAAGGCATTACTTTGTATCCTTAGCAGAGAAAAAGGCCACCGCCTGCTCACAAACGATTTCCGGTTGTCCAGGTGCCATAAGCCGGTGCTCGCCACCGGGGAAAACATATAACTTAGCCCCGGCGTAATCTGCAAAATGAACCGCGTCCGCCAAAGGAGCAACGGCATCTGCCTCACCGTGGAGCATCAGCAAATCCGCCTGATTTGGACGATAATAGGCATAAAGGTTATGGGCATTCAAACTACGAATAAATCCCGTGGTAATTTTCAAGATGCTGCCCGCCTCTTCCAACAGGAAATACCCCTGTTGGTCTAAAAGACCTTGTCTATCTGGCGTTAATTCCTCGGCAAAAAGCCGCGGCATTTCCACAGCAGCCGAACGCAAGCAAGCTTTCCTGCCTGCTGGGACAGTAGTCAAATATAACAACACAATATAAGCGCCAAAGCTAGAACCAAAATAGCTGATGGTAGTAGCAGGAGACTGATCCAAAACCCATTTCTCCATATCCGCCACATCATCCAAACAATTTTCTACCAGCAAACTTTCGCCGTCAAGGGTACTTTCCCCATGAGCGGGAAAATCAAAGGCAATGGCGCCGATCCCTTTGGTGGCTAAGACCTTCATTAAGCCCAAACCAGTGGAACTTTCCTTGCTGCTACCAAAACCATGGCAAATCAGTACCACTTGTTTTTCCCCCTGCCAAGTAGAAAGAAAGGGAATTTGATAACCATGCCGACTGTTGCAAAATTGTGTTTCCATGTTAATCTCCTTTTTCTTCCTCTACTTGGGCTGTGCAAACATAACGCCGCTTACCCAAGGCTTTTTTGCCATATTCAATGGCTTCTGTGGGGCAATGGCAAATACAAGCCATGCAATGGGTACAATCTTTCCCCCATTGAGGGCGCCCCTTTTCCAAACGGATATTATTCAGCGGGCATAATGTAACGCATTGTCCGCAACCGACACAAGCGTCAGTGGCATAAAACTTCTTGGCTTTTACACAAGTAAGATAAAAACCGGAATTCACCACACCGCTTTCCAACTGGCCGATGGGTGTAGTTTTCACTTCGGGAAACGGTTCGCCAGCGGCAATTAAACGCCCCGCTTCCTGTAATTTAGGCAAAGCTGCGGCAATGATCCGACTTGAAGTGGCTTCATCGGGGACCGGGAACATAGCCAAATAGTTTTCCGGCATCACAATGGGCATAATGCCCGCAAAATGCAGGGATCTTTCCCGACAGAACACGCTGGCCCCACCGCCTGCGTTGCCAATACCACCGCCGCAAGTGAGGACAAAATACCATTCCTTACTCCCGGAAAACACCGTCTTATTCAGGTGTGCCATGATCACACGGGGAACTGCCCAGGCATAAGTGGGGCAAACCAAAACAAAGGGCTTTTCACTGTGAAGAGGCGATGTATCGCTCTTTTTGATCCGCTCATTCAGGGAAACCAAGGTATCCCCTGTTTCTTTAGCAATTACCTGTGCAGCGTAGCGGCTGTTTCCGGTTCCGCTGAACCATAAAATCATGGCGAACCCTCCTTTTCGGCCGCAAAATTTCTTCCTCTTTATCATACCCCAAAGGGCTTATTCTGGCAAGGGATGATACACCGTCTTTTTCTTAGAAATCTCCCCTGCCTTGTGTGACTTGACAAGAGTAGATTTGTTCAAAAAGAAACGCCTAATCATCGGGATCAGGCGTTTCTTTTATTCCGTCTTATTTCATTAATTGGCAAACCGCCTGCGCAAAGGCAGCTGGATCTTCTAAGGGTAGGCCTTCCATCAATAAAGCCTGCTGATAGAGCAAATCGGCGTAAAGAGAAAGCTTTTCCTGTTCTCCTGCGGCCTGTGCCGCCTGCAAAGCGCCAAAGACAGGATGATTTGCATTCAGCTCCAGCACTTTTTCGCTGATTACCCCTTCGCTGCCAGGCATATGCTTCAGTACTTTTTCCATTTCCAAAGAAATCGCGCCGCTGCTAGACAAACAAGCTGGGTAGTCCTTTAACATGGAAGAGATAGCAACCTTGCTGACTTTGCCAGCCAAAGCGGTTTGCATCGCTTCAATCAGCGCCTTGTTCTGCTCTGCCGTTTCCTGCGCGGCTTTCTTTTCTTCTTCCGATTCCAACCCCAAATCCCCAGAGGTAACATTACGGAATTCCTTCTCCCCATACCGATGCATGGATTTCAAGGTGAATTCATCAATATCATCAGAGCAAAGCAATACGTCAAAGCCCTTGTCCAACACTAACTGAGCCGCAGGCAGTTTTTCTAATCGGTCTGTTTTATCCCCTGCCGCGTAGTAAATCCATTTCTGGCCTTCACCCATGGCAGAAACATATTCTTCCAAGGTAACCATTTTCTTTTCCTTGGCAGACCAAAACATCAGTAAATCCTGGAGCAATTCTTGGTGAATCCCATAATCGGAATAAACGCCAAATTTCAGCTGGCGGCCGAAATCCCGGAAAAAGGCTTCGTATTTTTCCCGATCATTCCGGAGCATAGTTAGCAGTTCGCTTTTGATCTTTTTTTCCAGGGAAGCAGCGATCAACTTCATCTGATGATCCTGTTGTAGCATTTCCCGACTTAAGTTCAGGCTTAAATCCTCGCTGTCTACGACGCCTTTCACAAAGCTAAACCAATCTGGCAGCAAATCCGGGCAGCGTTCCATAATCAGCACCCCAGAGGAATATAGGGCCAAGCCCTTTTCATAATCCGGTGTGTAATAATCAAAAGGCGCATGATCCGGCAAATACAGGAGAGCCGTATAGGTGACTTTTCCTTCAGCTTGACAAGTGATGACCCGAGCTGGGTCAGCATAATCGTTAAACCGAGTTTTATAAAAAGCGTTGTATTCCTCTTCTGTTACTTCCCCTTTGCCTCGCTTCCACAAAGGCGTCATGCTGTTTAAAGTTTCCAGTTCCGTATAGGTTTCATATTCCGGTTGCGCATCCTGGGGCGCATCTTCCGGCAAAGGTAGCGGCCGACGCTTATGCCGCAGCATCTGAATAGGGTAGCGGATATAATCGCTGTATTTTTTTACCATTTCCGCTAGGCGCCATTCTTCCAGATAATCCGTATAACAATTGTTTTCCGTATCTTCCCGCAAATAAAGGATAATATCCGTACCGTAACCTGTCTTTTCCACTGGGGTAATGGTAAACCCTTCTACACCAGTGCTTTCCCATTGCCAAGCCTGGTCCTCCTGGATAGAGCGGCTAATGACTTTCACTCGTTCAGCTACCATAAAGGCAGAATAAAAGCCCACGCCAAATTGACCGATGATATCGATTTCATCGCTTTCATTTACCTTACGAAAATCCAGGCTACCGCTTTTGGCAATGGTACCCAGATTAGCGGTAAGCTCTTCTTTTGTCATGCCTACACCATTATCACTAATGGTCAATGTTCGCTGCTTTACATCTGGGGTGAGCAAAATGCGTAGCTCTTCATCACCTAAGGTGATTTCCTCATGATGTAGACTCAAATAATACCGCTTATCCAGTGCATCGCTGGCATTGGAAAGCAATTCCCGCAGGAAAATTTCCTGATTGGTATATACGGAGTGAATCATCATGTCTAACAACTTTTCACTTTCCGCCTGAAATTTTTCCATAAAAACAACTCCTTTCCCCATGGGGATAATCCACAGCATGAATTGCTGCTACTGACAAATTTATTCTTGATAAGGGTCGTACCCAATTCGTTGATCCTGGCGAGCTTGTTTCCGCAACGTGCGGTAGGTAAAAAAGAACAATACCGCCACAAATCCATAAAAGACTATTGTAGCTAAGGCATTACCCACAAAAAGACAATAATCATAAAAACCATGGAAAAAGACGGGCACCCAAAGCGCTTTTCGTAAAGCTTTTCGCCCGTCAAATCCATTCCCCAGGCTAAAATATCCCTTAGCCCGGCCGAAAAACAGGCCCATATATACGGCGCAGCAGGCATGCAACGGTACAGCCAGAAAAGCGCGCTGTATGCCTACGCCCAAGCCAAAATGGAAAACGTATTTCACATTTTCTACTAAAGCAAAACCTAAGGAAACAAAAACCGCGTAAACCACACCGTCAAAGGTATAATTAAAAGCTGGATGCCGCCAAGCGCCCTTTTTTAGGAAAGCGTATTTGCACCCTTCTTCAATCAACGCTACGCCGAAAAAGCTTTCTACCAAAAGGTACAATACACTGCCTTGCGGAAGCAGTAAATTCACTAAATATTGGGCCAAAAGTTCCAACACAAGGGCAGGAATCACCGAGAGCATACCAAACAAAAATAACCGAAACAGGAGTTGCGGCGGCTCTTTATCCACCTTGTCGGCACGGTAGACGAAATATAACAAATACAACGCCGGGGCTGCCGCTGCCGCTAACATTAGCCAAAAATAAAACATCTGCCGACTCCCCTTCCTTACCCGTGTGGTACAAGGCTTACGAATTAATTATAGACCTATTTTTTCCTATTGACAAGGTTACATAAATAGAGAAATCCCCTTTTCCCTAAAGATAGCAGGGAGAAAGTTATAGCCTCAGATGAAATCATGATAAAAAATTTTTTCAATATTTCCCTTGACAAAATAGATTAGCGTACGTATTATTGTATTAAGCGATTAGAACAATAAGACAAACAAGAAAGGAGTGATCGGATGAGTTGGGATTTTGACCAACAACGCCCTATCTATGTTCAGCTAGTGGAAACCATTTCCCTGCGCATTGTGACCGGGATTTATCCACCTGGTAGTAGGATCCCTTCCGTCCGGGAACTGGCTGCCGAGGCTGTGGTAAATCCAAACACCATGCAGCGCGCCTTAGCCGAGCTGGAAAACAAAGGCCTGCTTTTTTCCGAACGGACAAACGGACGCTTTGTTACCAATGATATTTCCC
>CAKRYM010000014.1 GCA_934427095.1 uncultured Bacillota bacterium
GCCACGGCCCGGGTGCTGAATACCGACGCCACCTGGTACGGGGTGACTTACCCCGAGGATATGCCGGTGATTCAGGAAGCGGTGAAGGAATTGCGCCTCGCCGGCCGCTACCCCCGCCGTCTGTGGTAAAGGGACAAAACGAAAAAACACCACCCCTTTTGGGAGTGGTGTTTTTGTTTGCTTTTATTGATATTTTTCCACCAGTTTCCGGGCCACATACACACCGGAAGCGGAAGCCTGGGACAGGGAATGGGTTAAGCCGGAGCCGTCCCCCAGGGAGTAGAGATTCTCCACTGCGGTCATGAGGTTTTCGTCTACTTCCACCTGGCTGTTGTAGAACTTCACCTCCACCCCGTAGAGCAGGGTGTCCTCATTGGCGGTGCCAGGGGCGATTTTGTCCAAGGCATAAATCATTTCAATGATGCTGTCCAGCTGGCGCTTGGGCATGACTAGGGAAAGATCCCCTGGGGTGGCGTTTAAGGTTGGGCGGGTAAAGCATTTTTCCATACGCCGGGGGGAAGAACGGCGGCCTTTGACCAAATCCCCGAAGCGCTGCAGCAACACGCCGCCGCCTAACATATTGGAAAGCCGGGCGATGTGTTCCCCATAGCCGTTGCTGTCCTTAAAGGGTTCGGTAAAGCGGTTGGCCACCAGCAGGGCGAAATTGGTGTTTTCCGTTTTCAGGGCCGGGTCTGCGTAGCTGTGGCCGTTTACCGTCACAATGCCATTGGTGTTTTCCGCCACCACTTCCCCTCTGGGATTCATGCAGAAGGTCCGCACCATGTCATTGTATTTCTCGGTTTTGTAAACCAGCTTACTTTCATAAACCTCGTCTGTGATGTGCTGGAACACTTCCGCTGGCAGCTCCACCCGAAGACCAATATCCACCCGATTGCTCATGCAGGGGATGTGGAATTTCTCACAGAGGCCGGAAATCCAGCGGCTGCCGCTTCTGCCGCCGGTGAGCAGCAAATCTTGGCAGCGGAAATCCTCCCCGTCCGCGGTATGCAGGATAAAGGAGCCGTCTGCTTGCTTGTCAATGTCCAGGACTTCCGTGCGGAAACGGATGTCGATTCTTTCCTTTGTGTATTCGTAGATTTGCCGCAAAATTTCCACATTGCGGTCGGTGCCCAAATGACGTACCTTAGCGTCCAGCAAATAGAGGTTATGTTGTAAAGCCGTGGTTTTCAGGCTGCTGCTGCCGGTGGAATAGAGCTTGGCCTCGCTGCCGCCGAAGTTGCATAAGACGGAGTCCACATATTCCATGAGCTCCATGGCTTGGCCAACCCCTACTTTTTCGTGGAGATCTCCCCCGAATTTGGTGGTGATATTATATTTGCCGTCAGACAAGGTACCGGCGCCGCCGTAGCCGTTCATAATGTGGCAGGTGGCGCAGCGGATACAAACCGGTGTTTTCCCCAAGGAGATGGGACAATGCCGCTGTTCCAGAGGGGCGCCTTTTTCTAGCATCAGTACGCGGGCGTTGTTTTGTCTTTGGGTTAATTCATAACTGGCGAAAACTCCTGCGGCGCCTGCGCCAACGATGATGATGTCATAATCCTGCATTGTCCTTTGCCTCCTGTTTTCTATTCCATCATTCCAACAACCCATTATACATAAAAACACAGGCCCTGACAAGAGCAGTTCTGGGAGAGAAACAGGGGGAAAATCCCGCTTACGCTTGACAAATGGGCGGATTAGCGGTTTAATGATAGGTATAGGCAAAAAATCTGTCCGACCCGGCTTTGGTAACGTATACCAAGGAAACGGGCTGATACAGTTAGGGATGATGGAGGTTTCTGTTATGTACGAGAAAGTATCCGCTGATCTGGATTTTGTGGCCAGAGAAAAGCAGATCGAAGCCTTTTGGCGGGAAAACCATATTTTTGAAAAAAGTATGGGCATGCGCCAGGGCGCACCAGTGTTCACCTTTTACGACGGCCCCCCTACGGCCAATGGTAAGCCCCATATCGGCCATGTCTTAACCCGCGTGATTAAGGACATGATTCCCCGTTACAAGACCATGAAAGGCTATGACGTTCCCCGTAAAGCCGGCTGGGATACCCATGGCCTGCCGGTAGAGCTGGAAGTGGAAAAGCTCATCGGCATCAATGGCAAGGAACAGATTGAGGCTTACGGCATCGCCCCCTTCATTGAAAAATGCAAGGAAAGCGTCTGGAAATATAAGGGGATGTGGGAAAAGTTTTCCTATGCCGTGGGCTTTTGGGCGGATATGGACGACCCCTATGTTACCTATCATAATGATTATATCGAATCCGTTTGGTGGAGCTTAAAACAGATTTGGGACAAGGGCTTGCTCTATAAGGGCTTTAAAATCGTGCCTTATTGCCCCCGCTGCGGCACGCCCCTTTCCTCCCATGAGGTAGCCCAGGGCTATAAGGATGTGAAGGAACGCTCCGCTGTGGTGCGCTTTAAGAAAAAGGATGAGGACGCCTATCTCTTGGCTTGGACCACCACCCCTTGGACCTTGCCTTCCAACGTGGCGCTGTGCGTGCATCCGGAGCATACCTATGTTAAGGTACGCTATAACGATACGAAGCTGGGTAAGGACGTCATCTATTATCTGGCTGAGGCTTTGCTCCCCACGGTGCTGGGGGAAGGTGCGGAGATTTTGGACCGCTTCCCTGGCAAAACCATGGAATATTGGGAATATGAGCCCCTGTTCAATTTCGTTTCCCCCAAGGAAAAGGCCTGGTATGTCACTTGCGCTGACTATGTCACTTTAACCGACGGCACGGGCATTGTCCATATTGCCCCGGCTTTTGGTGAGGACGACGCCCAGGTGGGCCGGAAATACGGCCTTCCCTTTGTGCAGCTGGTGGACGCCAAAGGCTGCATGACCAAGGAAACCGATTGGGCGGGCATGTTCGTGAAAGAGGCCGACCGGCCTGTGCTGATCGCCTTGGAGGAAAAAGGCCTGCTCTTTGACGCGCCTTCCTTTGAACACTCCTATCCCCATTGCTGGCGCTGCGGCACCCCGTTGATCTATTATGCCAGAGAAGCCTGGTTCATTAAGATGACGGCGGTAAAGGAAAAGCTCATTGCCAACAATAACACGGTGAATTGGCTGCCCCCCTCCATTGGCCAGGGCCGTTTCGGGGATTGGCTGGAGAATATTCAGGATTGGGGCATTAGCCGTGACCGTTACTGGGGTACGCCTTTGCCCATTTGGGAATGCGAATGCGGCCACCGGCATGCCATTGGTAGCATTGCCGAATTAAAGGAAATGTCTAAGAATTGCCCGGCAGAGATTGAGCTGCACCGGCCCTATATCGACGCCGTCACCATTACCTGCCCGGTCTGTGGCAAGGAAATGCACCGTGTACCGGAAGTCATTGACTGCTGGTACGATTCTGGTGCCATGCCCTTTGCCCAGCACCATTATCCCTTTGAAAATAAGGAGATTTTCGAACAGCAGTTCCCCGCGGACTTCATTTCCGAAGCCGTGGACCAGACCAGAGGTTGGTTCTATTCCCTTTTGGCAGAATCCACGCTCATTTTTGACCAGCCTTGCTATAAGAACGTTATTGTCTTAGGCCATGTCCAGGATGAGAACGGCCAGAAAATGTCCAAATCCAAGGGCAATGCCGTGGACCCCATGGAAGCCTTGGAAAAATACGGCGCTGACGCCATCCGTTGGTATTTCTATATCAACTCCGCCCCTTGGCTCCCTAACCGCTTCCATGACAAAGCGGTGGTGGAAGGCCAGCGCAAAGTGATGTCCACCTTGTGGAACACCTATGCTTTTTATGTGCTTTACGCCAATATTGACCAGTTCGACCCCACCCAGTACAGCCTGAAGAAAGAAAACATGACGGTCATGGACAAATGGCTCATGTCCAGGCTGAATTCTGTGGTGAAGGCCGTAGACGATCACCTGGATCATTACCGGATTCCGGAAGCTGCCCGCTCTATTCAAGATTTTGTGGACGAATTGTCCAACTGGTATGTACGCAGAGGCCGGGAACGCTATTGGGTGCAGGGCCTGACTGAGGATAAGATCACCGCTTATCTCACCCTCTATACCGCTTTGGTGACCATTGCTAAGGTGGCCGCGCCCATGCTGCCCTTTATGACGGAAAGCATTTACCGTAACCTGGTCTGCTCTTTGGACAAAACCGCACCGGAAAGCGTGCATCTTTGCGATTTCCCTGTGGTGGACGAAAGCGCCATTGATCCGGAATTAGAAGCCAATATGGAGCTGGTGCTCCAGGCCGTGACCCAGGGCCGCGCTGCCCGTAACGCCGCCAATATTAAGAACCGTCAGCCTTTGGCTCAGATGTTCGTGTTGATGGACGCCGTTCTGCCGGACTCTTACGCGGCCATTGTCCAGGACGAGCTGAATATCAAGGCCTTGGACTTTGTGAAAGACAGCAGCCGCTTCATCCATTATCAGTTTAAACCCCAGCTGAAAGTGGTGGGCAAGAAATTTGGCTCCCGCTTGAATGAATTGCGTCAGGCCATGGCGGAAATGGATGGGGATTGGGCGAAAGATTGCCTGAACAAAGACGGGGTCATCCCTCTGACCCTGCCTTCCGGCCCTGTGGAATTGACAGCAGAGGACGTGATCGAGGAAACCGTGGCCAAAGAAGGCTTTGTGAGCTTCGCGGATAATGGTATGACCGTGGTGCTGGATACCAATTTGACCCAGGACTTGATCGACGAAGGCTTTGTGAACGAAGTGGTGAGCAAGTTGCAAACTATGCGGAAAGACGCAGGGTTTGCTGTGATGGATCATATCCGCGTGACTTACCATGGTAATGATAAGCTGGACGCCGTCATTATGGCCAATAAAGAGGCGATTGCCAAAGTGGTTTTGGCGGAATCCGTCAGCTGCCAGGAACCCGTTGGCTTTGTGAAAGAATGGAATATTAATGGAGAAACCATGCATATGGGGGTAGAACGCTGCGCAAAGTAAGGCTTGCGCTATCCTATGTGCGCTGTGTTTCTTTTCCTCCTGCATAGGGAAAAGCGAGTTTTTCGGGCTATGTCTACGGAATGCCGTGGACATAGCCCGTTTTTGCTTCTAAACGGGGGAGTTACAGCTTTCCTATTTTATGGTATAATAAATACGGAGTATTTTCCCTAGGGCTACAGGGCTTGGCCAGGGGCTTAGCCAGTGTTTTGGCGAGGGAAAGAGGAAAAGCAAAGAAAGGATTGTCCCAAGGAGGAAAGATGATGAAAAAAGGAAAACTCGCGTTATTGCTTTGTTTGTGCCTTTGCCTATTGGCAGCGGTACTGATTCCCACGGTAGTCTTTGCCGCGGAAAGCAGCTTAAGCGAAACCCAAGTGCGCTATGTTCAGGCGGAGGATGCAGAGGACGTCAGCGTCTCCTTGCGCCTGCATGAGGATACGCTGGATAGCATTACCTATCAGGACAGCGCCAGCGACGACTGGAAACAGATGACGGAAGGGACGGAGTATATCGTAACCGATGACCAATACACCTTCTCCGCCGCTTTTTTGAACCAGTTGCCTTTAGGAACGCTGACCATTTGTTTCCATTTGGTTTCCGGGGATAAGCTCTCCTTTACGGTCCAGCTGGAAGCAGAGGAAGACCAGGCCAATGATGCGGGCCTTTCCTTGAGATTGGGCAACGCGGACTATGACCTGACGGCTGACCCGGCTGAAGTGGAGTTTTCCTTGCAAGAAGGGGATCTTGGCACCCAGAAGGTGGACATCACCTTAACCAATACGGGCAAAAAGAAGCTGACGGATCTGGCTTTTGACATCGAAAAAAAATGATGGTGTCTGCCAGCCGGATTTTGGCGGTACCTATTATACTGCGCTGGAAGCTGGAGAAAGCTGGACGTTTTCTCTGCTGATCGATTTTACGGCTTTGCCCAGCGGCACAGATGCCTATACCAATACCTTCAAGCGATGGTAAATGAACTGGAAGAGCCCTTGAGCATCCCCATTTCTTTAAAGATCACACCTGCTGATTCCACCACGGTGATGGCAGGTGGTGAGGCTTTGGTGGCAGCAAAAGGCGGGGAAGCCGTCTATGCCCAAACAAACGCTGATGGCAATGTGATCTTTGCAGGCGACGAGGACAATTACCAGATCAAGCTGATCTGGGAAGAAAACAAAGATCCGGAAATCACCTTGAACAATGCTATCATCAATCAGGCGACGATGCCCTGCGGATATCCGATACTGTGTCCTGCCAGCTGATTTTGGTGGGGGACAATACGTTGATCAGCGACACGAGAATCGGCTTGAATTGCAGAAACCTGACCATTGACGGCAGCGGGACTTTGTCGATTTCCGCCCCAGCCGATTATGGCCTGCATGCTACCGGTTCTATGTGCATAAAAGACGGCAAAATCACCGCTGAAAGTGCAGAAGGAACCTTGCTTCTTTCCACGCTTTTCCAGATGGAAGGCGGCTACCTTTCCAGTACAGCCACTGCGGAAGGATCCTGCGGGCTCGAATTTGCGGCGTCTGTTCTTTCCGGCGGTACCTTGATTGGTCGCGGCGACAGTATGGGCGTGTCTACCTTAAGAAGCGGCCCGGAAGTGCAAATCGGCCCCGGTGTCCATGTTTACGCCTATGCCAATAGCGGTAGCGGGATGAATTCCTATGATATAAACGTCAATGGCGGCAGTCTAACGGCCAGTAGCGTGGAAGGAGCCGCGGTGGCTACCCACATTACCTTTACTTCCGGCAGCCTGATCGCAGAAGGGAATCAGGCGCTGTCCAAGGCCCCCACCATTAGCGCAGATCCCTATGCTTGGCGCACGGATAAAGACGGAGAATATACAGACAGCGCTACCACTGCCTATGCGTATTCTGATACGCAAACCTATGTGGACTTCACCACTGATGATATCCCCACAACAGAACCCAGCTTGAGCCCAGAGAGCGTGGATTATGATAAAGCCACGGCCACCGCTGGGGCCAGCACCACCTTGTCCCTGACCGAGGTGGCGTTGGGAGAAAGGCCCCTTCTCTAAAACGATCTTGGCGCCTGGGGAAACCGCTACTTTCAGCGTGAGCCCGGTTTTAGGCTTGGCAGCGGATGGGGAAAATTCCAAGACCTATGAAGGGAAAATGACGGTCAAGACCTCCGAGGACGGGCCCACGGCCAAAGCCCAGCTCTCCTTTACGGTACAGCCCATCCAGCGTGTTCTGGGCGTAAATCCCACGGAAAAAACCTTTGCTTCCCTGCCGGAAGGCTATGGGGAAGATGCTTTGGCGGAACAGATGTTTGATGTTTCCAATGACGGCAATGTGCGCTTGGACAATGTCCGGGTGGAACTCACCGGGGAGGATACAGATGCCTTTGTCTTAGACGATCACCTTTTCACCACTTACCTGGAAACTCCGGAACACTCCCCTTCTTTGTGACGCCGGCCTTAGGCTTGGCAGAAGGGACGTACACCGCTACGGCAGTGGTCAGCGCAGACGATACCCCTGATGTGGAGATTCCCCTTTCCTTCACCGTGGGAAGAGGGACCCTCTCCTTCAAAGACGGCAATCAATGGGATGTACCGGCCGGCGGAACGGAAACGGAAATCGACTCCATTGATTTGCTCACCGCAGTACAAGGCGGCGTTGGCCCCTATACCTTTGCCATCGTTTCCGGCCCCGCTTGGCTCAATCTGAGCGAAGCAGGCCTGCTTACTGGCACCCGTCCTGCTACGGCAGAAGCCGCTACCACCGTCACGGTTAAGGTAACGGACAGCGAAAACGCTACCGCGGAAAAACCCTTAATGTTGGGGAAGTGAGCGAATCCGGCTTGTTTACCTTGACCTTCTATCCGAATGGCGGTCAAGGCGAAGCCTTTGAAGTGCGTATGGCCAGCAGTTATCAGCTGCCTCCTTGCTCCTTCACGCCGCCTACGGCAGACCAAACCTTCGTGGCTTGGGCAGAAGGAAGCGTAGACGGAACGCAGTATCAGGCCGGGGACATATATACCATCAGTGGTAATCAGGATTTCTACGCCATTTGGAGCGATACGCCCCAAAATACCGTTACCCCTGATGAAACCACCTTTGATTGGAATAATGTCAATGACGGCATCTCCTTCTACATCGAAAGAACAGATGCTTCCGCCAATCTGGTAGAAGTAACGAATGGGGAAGAAACCTTGACCCCAGAGGAAGATTATGAACAAGGCGTTAGCTTTGGGGACCCCTATGTGTGGGTAAAAGACAGTTATTGGCATGCACATGAAGGGGAAACCGTTACCCTGACCTTTGTGATGAGCAAGGGGAATAACCCCACGGCAGAAGTGGAAATCCCCTCTGTCTATGCAATCAGCATCAATATCGACCCTAATGCGGATGCGGGTTATGCTACGGTAGACGCCACCATTGTCCATTCCCCCTATTATGTATTGCAGGGTGAGGAGATCACCTTCTATGGCGGCGCTTATGTGGGTTATGTATTCCGCCACTGGGCGGATGGGGTAAATATCTATCCAGATGAGGAATACACCTTCACCCCCTACCCAGGACTGCACCTTGACCGTGGTTTGCGAAGCGGAAGACTTTGCTTTGGCGGCAAGCCCCAATAACATCGACTTTGGCAAAGAAGAAGTGGGTTATACGGCGCCTGAGGCAGAGCTAGTCACCGTGACCAATACAGGCAATGTCCCGGTTGAGCTTATCCAGCCGGAAGCAGAAGATTACCTGATCGGTGAATTGTCCCAGACAGTGCTGCTGCCGGGAGATCGCGCTACCTTTACCATTCAACCCAAAGAAGGGTTGGGCAAAGGGGATTATACGGAAACCATCTATGTTTACGGCAAGGAATGGAATGGCGGCTATCCTCTACCGTTACGCTGCCTTTAAGGGCTATGACGTAACGGAACAGGCAGATCTCTCCGCTTATGTGGACGCAGGGGAAATCAGCGGTTATGCAGTGGAACCCATGGCTTGGGCCAATGGGGAAGAGCTGATTACCAGCGTGAGCCAGACGGAAAAACGCCTGAGCCCCACGAAGGACGCTACCCGGGCGGAAGTAGCCACCATCTTGATGCGGTTCTGCACGGAAGTGATGGAATAAGCCCGTAGCATAACGGGGACAGAGAACCATGACGGGCCAAACCCCGCGGAGAAAACCACAACAGAGATAAACAAAAAAAGAGACCGGAAAAGGGTCTCTTTTTTCTTCTCTTTTGTTAAGGTTAAAAACTCATGCCCTTGATAAATTCCTCTGCGTAAATTCGATCCGCTGTGGTATCCAGCCTTTCGATCCGGTTGGCAATGACTTCGGTTTCCGGCAAAATGCTCTGGTCAGAAAGGCAGATACAAGCCCCTTGCCAAACGGAATTGCCAATACTTTTTACCTGCTCCGGCTGTACGGAAGGAAGCATGGCCAGTTTCATCAAGGTTAAGGGGTCTAAATGGGCGCGGTAGGATTCAGACAGCAGCACCATATCTACATCGCTATCCCTGGCTTCTAAAGCGTGCAGAATGGCTTTACAGACCGCACGCACAGCGCCTTTGGCCATTTGTACCTGGAGCACATCCTCTTGGCAAATGCTAATGGGGTGATCCACATATTGGTCGGGGAAGGAGAGGATAAATTCCTGGCCGCCGATGCCGGATTGTAGATGGGCCGCCACCTTTTCCGGTACATCCTCTGGCTGCAACATATGGCCTTCTGCATCCAGAAAGCCATTTTCCGCCAGGGCTTCCACAGCGGAAAGGAGTCCCGCGCCGTTAATGCCTTTGGGTCTGGCGTCCCGGACGGTGCGCAGCCTGACGTCGTCGTCGATTTCCACCCGGGTAATGGCCCCGGTTAAGGAGGGCATACCGCAGCGGATACCGTTACCTTCAAAGGGCATGGATTCTACTTTGGCTGCTAAGAGCCGGCCCCGGCCAGCAGCCACCACATAGCCTTCCATCCCCAGGTGAATCAAAAGGGTCAGGGCAGGTTGATCCATTTTGTGCTGTAAATCCGCAGCCAAACAGGAGCAAACCAAATCCGCGCCTAGGGCTTTGCTGGACCCGGGCAACAGATAAAGGGGCCGGTCCCCTAAGGCGGGCAGGACGTTTAACTCCGCTGCCGTATATACCCCCATTTGTCCCTGGGGTCCTAAGCCGCCGGGGGTCAGGAGATCCATCATCCGACTATTGCCCGTACAACAGACGATTTGTACCTTTTGGGCGGGAATCCCCGTTCTATGCAGGACTTTTTCTGCCAGACGATCCATATCGTAGTACAGCAATTCCTGCAATTTTTCCACGCCCCCCGGCGTACGTTGCGCCCATTTCCAAAGGGCAATGGGGTCGGGAATGAGTTGTAATTGGCTATTGCGCCCCGCGGTCAAGAGGGGAATTTGTAAGCTGCGCATATCCGTTAAGCCCACGGTAATGGTACCGGAGCCTAAGTCATAAACCAAGCCATAGCCTTGGCGTGGGGGCGTAGCTGGAATTTGCGGCAGCTCCTCTTCCTCTGGGTCACGGTTTAGTACCGCGTCGCCGCTGATGAAATGCTCCGCCGCCAAAATCCATCCTTCCGCCAGTTTGGCGGGGGAATATACCTTTTCCTCATTTTCCGGATGCTCAGCCGGGGAAACTGTGCCTTTTTCCAGGCGGAAACGGTCATTGTCCGGCTCATTGGGACGGATGACGCCTTCCACCAGCAGGAGGGTATAGAGATTATCCCCCTCGTTTCCTTCCAACTGAATATTATCCGGCAAAATGGTAATGGTAAACCGTTCTGTCATGGTGTTTTCTTCTCCAATAGGGCCACTGCCCAGGCTTCCATGGCCTCGCCGCGGCCTACTGCATCCAAGCCTTCGGCGGTCTTGGCCTTCAGGGAAATCTGTTCCTGTTGGCAACAGAGCTTGCTGGCCAACTGTTCTGTCATCAGGGCAAGATAAGGGGAAAGCTTCGGCTGTTCCGCTTTGATGACCACGTCCAGGTTGAGCAAGCCATAGCCGGCTTTTTCTACCATGGTCCAAACCTGGCTGAGCAAATGCATACTGTTTGCCCCGAGATAAGCCGGGTCATTGTCTGGAAACAGCCTACCGATATCCGGCAAATGGGCAGCGCCTAGCAAAGCGTCCATAATGGCATGGGCTAATACATCGCCGTCGCTATGGCCCAGCAGTCCCTTGGCAAAGGGGATATCTACCCCAGCCAGGATCAATTTGCGGCCAGGCATTAGCCGGTGGCTATCCCAACCATTGCCGATGCGTATCATTCTTTGGTCTCCTTCATTTGTTGTAATCGAAGCAGCATTTCCGCAAACAGCAAATCCTCTTGGTAGGTAATTTTCAAATTGGGGTGTTGGGTATATACACCGAAAATGGGCACCCCCAACTTTTCTACCATTTGGGAATCGTCTGTGGCAATATTGTTGCTGCGCAAGGCGTTACGGTGCGCCTTTAACAATAGGGGGAAGTCAAAGATTTGCGGGGTTTGTACCGCCGCTAAGGTTTCCCGGGGAACGGTGTTGACGATACGGCCGTTATGCAGGGCTTTGATGCTGTCGGTTAAGGGGGTCATGGGTACCACCGCCGGATGGTCTTGGGCGGCTTGGACCAGGCTTTCCCAATCTTCCTTGGCAAGCAAAGGCCTGGCGCCGTCATGAACCGCCACCTTTTGGCAGGAGGACCCCACCTGAGCTAAAGCCATGGTTACGGAAAGGCTACGATTGACGCCGCCTTGGAGAACCCGGGCTTTGCGGTATGGTTTGCAGACCTTACCCACAGCAGCTAGGTCTTTAGGGGCAGCGGCAACGATAATTTCTTTTACCCGGTCGTCAGCCTGAAATAATTGTAAACTCCAGCTTAATACCGGTTTATCCAGCAGGGGAAGCAACACTTTATTGCGGCTAAGACCCATCCGTTGGGAGCTGCCCGCCGCGGCAATAATGACGCTAATGTTCATTTTGGCTATTCCTCAATCTTTCTTTCGCCTGTTGCCTATGTTTTTCTTTTGCGGCTTAATTGCCGGTTCCCACTTGGTATTCGTGTTCTCTATTTTCCCATTCCCTGCTGGGCTTGGGCCGGACAAAGACCATTCGCCCAGCTGAGGTTTGCAGGATACTGGTGACGGTGACCGGGATTTGCCGGCCCATAAAGCGTTTGCCGTTTTCCACCACAATCATGGTACCGTCGTCCAGATAGGCTACGCCTTGGCCAGCTTCTTTCCCTTCTTTGACCACCAGGACGCTAATTTCCTCTCCTGGTAAAACCACAGGCTTTACGGCATTGGACAGTTCATTGATGTTTAGCACCTTAATGTTTTGGAGCTGGGCCACTTTGTTCAGGTTGAAATCATTGGTGACCACCACGCCGTGAATCTCCTCCGCCAAGCGCAGCAATTTATCGTCTACTTCCATATCTTCGCTATAATCCTTGTTACTGATAATGATATGGCCGGTAAATTCCTTGCGCATCATATTTAGGCAATCCAAACCGTTACGGCCTCTAGCCCGCTTCAAATTGTCGCTGCTGTCCGCAATATGGCGTAACTCTTCCAAGACGAAATTGGCAATGACCAAATCCCCTTCCAAAAAGCCGGTACGGTAAATATCCATAATGCGTCCATCAATAATCACGCTGGTATCCAGCACCTTAGGGGGGATTTTCATCTGTGCCTTTTTGGGGTCGCGGCGTTCCAGCTTATCCCGGTTATCGGAACTGCGTAGACGGGTGAACACGGAGGAAAGATCCGCGGTTTTTTTATACCCCAACTCCATGCCGATATAACCGAAAATGAGCATTAACAGTAGGGCCAAATAGGTTCCCACCACGGCGATACGGGCTACCGCAGCACCCAGCAAACTAGCGATAATCAAGCCAATAATGAGTCCAAAAGCACAACTAATAATTTCATTGGTAGAAAATGATGCGGCTTTCATTGCCAGTTTCTGAATGCTCTGATCAAAGAAGCGGATAATGACGGGGCCCAAAAGCAGGCAAATCGCTATGACAATCCCACCGATGCCAATGGAAATAAGCAAAATCCCCAAGGGCTTGTCCCAAGACAAAATTGGCGTGAGAATGGCATGGGAAAGGACGCCGGCAATTAAGCCTAATAAGAGGGAAACGCCGATCAGTAGAAATTTTCGCATTTTATCACCTCCTTTTTCTGGATTGAGCAAGAAAAGGGCTCTGTTAACAGTATAAAGAAACGACGGCAAAAATACAACCGCCGTCGTAGGATTTCTAAAAAAAAACAATATTCTGACACAATTTCTACTGGATATCATAAGGCTAAACAACGGGAAAGATGTTGTTCCGCTTCTTCCATGCTGATCCCTGCCGCCACCTGGATTTCGCTAACCAAGATACGGCGGGCATTGTCCAACATTTTCTTCTCCCCAGCAGAAAGTCCTTTGTCCCGGTCACGGATGGATAGATTCCGTACCACCTCTGCCAATTGGCAAATATCGCCGCTTTTGATTTTATCCATATGCAAGCGGTAGCGGCGGTTCCAATTTTCTTCCCAGTCTGATTGAGAAGAGGTCAGCACCTGACGCACTTTTTCTAATTCCTCTTTTGTGCAAACCTGACGCAAACCGGCTTTTTCTGCGGTATCCACCGGCACCAGCACCTGCAGTTCCCCGGTGAGCAGCCGCAGGGAATAATAACGGCGCAGTTCGCCTAAAATCATTTTTTCTTCAATGGCTTCCACGACACCGGCTCCGTGTACGGGATAGACCACTTGTTCACCAATGCGGAACATCGCAGCCCCTCCTTAAATTTAACGCCAACTGTGTTTCTGTATAACATTATAGCAGAAGCCTCGGCAAAAGTCAAATGGGAAAGATATAAATAATATCATGGGACATTCTATCTGTCAACTGTTTTTGTCAAAAAAAATTTTTGTTCTGGGAAAAGATTATCTGTCTTTTCCCTTGGAAATACCGTGGTTTTAGATTATAATAGACAGAAGCGAAAAATTGCTGATTTTGCCGTTCCTTAAGGAGGAAATATGTTCGGTTGGAAACATATGATGGCGGCTTTGTCTCTTTGCTTGCTGTTTCTGCTGGCTTGCGGCTCTTCTGCTTTGGCTGCTGAGCAGACTTTGGTGAATAAAACCTATCTCCTCCAGGAAGGGGACAACCCCCAGGATTTGGTGGAGCTAAATTCTTTCCTTTACGCGGTTTCCGGCGCCAGTATGGATCGGGAAGCGGCGCAGGCCTTGGGCCAAATGGCTGCGGATTTGGAATTGAGCGGTGCCGGACGGATTTACGCGGTTTCCGGCTATCGTTCCTATGGATTGCAAGATACCTTGTATGAAAATAAGACCAATTTTTTCCTGCGTCTGGGCTATGGGGTGGATGAAGCCTTGGATGAAGCCGGCCGGGTGGTGGCGCCGCCTGGGGCTAGCGAGCATCAAACAGGCTTTGCCATTGATGTGGATTGCTATGGCAATAGCACCAATTTAACGGAAGCCTTTGCCCATACCAGTGAAGGACAATGGCTGGCCGCCCATTGCCAGGAGTACGGCTTTATTCTCCGCTTTCCTAAGGAGAAAACCGGTATCACCGGCTATATTTACGAGCCCTGGCATTTTCGCTATGTGGGGCGCCCTCATTCTATGTATATCATGGCAAATGACCTTTGCTTAGAAGAATACTTGGACTTGTTAAAAGAAAAGCAGGGCCTGCATCTGCAAGATGAGGGAAAGGAATATTTGATTTATTTTTTGCCTGACATAGAAGACGCTGCCTGCTTGCCTTGGTCAGAAAAAACCTTGTCTGTTTTCCGTCCCGGCGGTAGGGAAGTCATTGTGACCGCCACCCCCACGAACGCGGAAATTAAGGAATTCCTCTTGCAGGAAGACCCGGCTGAGATTCAGTCAGCGGCCTTGGATTCGGTTTTTTCCCATCAGACCCAGGGCTGGACCCCTTGCCGCTTAACAGCCATAGAGGGGTTAGAACAGCTGCTGCACTATTATATGGAGGAGAACGGCTGGCCAGAATTACTAGAAAGGACATTGGCCTTAGCCTTAGGGGAAGCATAAAGCAAAAGACAAGCCAAAAACAAAAAAGGAAAGCCTGTTATCCATGGGGATAGCAGGCTTTCCTTTTTTTCCCTTTTATATGGCGGCCAAAGCGGTAACAGCCGCAATCCCCGGCGCGCCCAAGACGCCGCTTACCGCTAGAGTAAGGCCGTTAATGGGCAGGGTCAATTGGGTAATGCCGGAAAGGGCGTTTACCGCAAACAGCAGGGCAAAGCCCATGGCCACATTGCCCGCCACCACCCCAATGACCCGGAAAAACCGTTCCGGAGAAAGGCAAGCCAAAAAGACCACGGCCAGCCCAGCCAAAAGGATTAATAGATACTGTACAAACGTCATTTTCCTCACCTCAGTCTGTCCTATGCTTCAGCTTATGCAAGAAAGAAAGCACTTATGCCGTCACTTTCTTTCCGCCGTACGCATAAACTGTATTCCGTAGAGGGGGGAAAGCCATGGATACAAATATGCTGAATCTGCTGGGAAGCTTGCAAGGCGCAGAAAAAGGGGACGCCAGCTCCCTGCTTGGCCTGCTTTCCCTGTTGAACAAAAAGGGAGGCGCATCCTCTGGAGACGACGCTTCCGGCGCAGGCGGTCAAAAGCCGGATCTTGGTCAGCTTTTGGCTTTGCTGAAACAAATGACACCGCCGGAAGGAGCCAGTGAAGAGGATGAGGAGGAAGAACCCCTTTCCCCTTGCGCCCTCTGCCAGGAGCCTTGCGCCCGGGCGGGGTTAAATTTACCCTCCTATGAGGAAGCAAGAAAAATGGCCTTGTTGTGGTGCGGTTATGGGAAACAGTTTTAAGCCGGTTTTGTACAAGGAAAGGAGTATTCATGTACTGGAACAAAAAACATAAAGTAGCAAAAACGACGGCAGAAGGAAACGCTACGGCAGATAAAGGGCCGGATATGGCAGACTTAGCGGATAAACTTAAGGATGTGGATTTGTCCGCCTTAGGCATGGAAGCCCCAGGCTCTGTTCAGGATTTACAAACCCTGTTACAGCAATACGGCTCCCTGCTCACCAAAGAAAACCGCAATCTGCTGGAGGAAACCGTGTCTTTACTGAGCCAGGGCGCTTCTGGCGATCGTTTGCAAGCCTTAAAGGAAAAAGTTCGTGCTGCTTATGAAAAACAAAAAGCATAATTTTCCTTTGGTTAGGTATATTCCAGACTGGACCTAGCCATACTGAGGACAACAGCAATGAAATGATCGGGTGAACAATATGGTTTCTAGAGGAGAAGTTTATTTTGCAGAGCTGAACCCGGTACAAGGTTCAGAGCAAGGCGGCACCAGGCCGGTGCTGATTATTCAAAACGACGTGGGCAATACCTATAGCCCAACCACCATTGTTTTGGCCATTACATCACAAATCAATAAAGCAAAGCTGCCTACTCATGTGGAAGTCCGTTCCGCAGAAAGCGGCTTGCAGAAAGATTCCGTCATCTTGGCGGAGCAGGTGCGCACCATTGACAAAAGCCGCCTCAAGAAAAAGGTGGCGGTGTTGCAGCCCCCTACCATGAAGCGAATCGAAGAAGCCATGGCCGTATCCATGGGCTTGCATATGTAGGCCGAAATTTGGTCAAAAGAAAACCCCCGGTTTATCCGGGGGTTTTTTCATTCAGTTGCCAACTCATCAACACAGCGTCTTCCTGTGGCTGGGTATAATAATTTTTCCTTAAGCCATCTTCTTGAAAGCCTAACGCTCGGTACAAGGCCAAAGCCGGCTGATTGCTGCTTCTCACTTCCAGATCCAAGGTTTGACAGCCTTGGCTTTTGGCCCAGGCGCCCAGGGCCAGCAT
This sequence comes from uncultured Bacillota bacterium, assembly GCA_934427095.1. GTDB lineage: Bacteria > Bacillota > Dehalobacteriia > UBA4068 > UBA4068 > RGIG3155. The sequence goes on from CAKRYM010000014.1 coordinate 16,752, forward strand.
GAGCCGGCGGCCTAAGCCTTCTTGCCGGCGCGCCGGGGAAACCGCCACATTGGTAATATGCCCGGCCTCCAATACCAACCAAAGCCCTCCATAAGCCAGAAGGGTTTCCCCCTCAAAGATGCCTAGATAATAGGCTACGGGGTTTTGGGTCAAATCAGAACGATAAGCCTCCTCGCTCCAAGGGTGGGTGAAGCAGGCTTCTTCAATGGCCATGATTTGGGGCAAATCTTCTTCTCCCAAAAAACGGATATGTTGTTCCATGCCAATTCTCCTGTTTTAGCCTTTCTGTTAAGCCTATGCCTTTGTTTGGGCGGCCAGCCGTTTTTCCTCTGCTTCAGATAAGCGTAAATAGGTGGGGAGTAATTCTTGCGCTGGGGTGAATTGTCCTGCTTTTGCTTTGGCTAAGGCCAACATCCCCGCTGCAGCCGCCATGTTTAGCCGGCGTTCCGGCCTAACGGGACGGAATTTTTCGCCTAATTTCTCTTGGAATAAGGAAAAATAGGGGCCTAAGCCGTCCCCGGCCATGGCGATGGGCCCGGGCAAAGCCGAGAGTTTCTCGCATAAAGCCAAGGGAGACAGGGCCTGATCCTTTTCCTGCTGTACCCCGTCTACGCACAGGGTGGTGTAAACCTCATTGCGCCTAGCGTCCAACACCGGCACCGCCAAACCCGGCTGATCCATGGCCCGGCCTAAGGCAGCTAAACTACCCACGCCAATGACTGGGATGTGTAAAGCGTCATGCCAAGCCTTTACTGTGGCAATGCCGATACGGAGCCCAGTAAAGCTCCCCGGCCCTTGGGTTACGGCAAAGGCGTCCATCTGGCTTAAGGTAAGCTGCGTATTGGCCAGCAAAGCTTCCAGCATGGGCAATAAACCCAGGGAATGGTTTTTGCCCGTATCTAAGCAAAAGGAGCCGATCAGGCGTTCTTCTTCCACAATGGCCGCGGATAAAGCCGTGGCCGACGTATCAATGGCCAAGAGCCGCATGGAGCCAAGCCTCCTTTGCTTCGTCATAACGGAAGGTGAATTTCCGGCTTTCTTCGCCAGTCTTGAGTATGTCCAGCCAAAGGGTGTCCTGGGGCAGCCAGTCCAACAGGAATTGGGGCCACTCCACAAA